>DATGGW010000374.1:0-18389 GCA_035308345.1 Ktedonobacteraceae bacterium
GCAGTAAGGCACATTCTGTGGCATGGGGATATTTTCATGTACCGACGAAATGTTGATAATACGCCCGGCTGTTTTGCGCTTGACCATCTCACGGGCAGCGGCTTGAGCGCAGAAAAATGCACCTTTGAGGTCAATACTTAACACACGATCAAATTGTTGTTCGGTGACATCCAGAAACGGGCTATGAATTTCCATTCCTGCATTGTTGACCAGGATATCCAGGCGGTTGAAGCGTTCTACCGTCTGCTGGATGAGGCTTGTCACCTGTTGATATTGCGACACATCCGCCTGTATCACCAGGGCTTTGCCGTGGTTCTGCTCGATACGCTGCCGTACGTCCTCCGCTTTGTCGAGCGCATGGGCATAATTCACGACAACGACCGCTCCTTCGCTCGCAAACTGCAAGGCAATGGCGCGACCGATGCCGCTATCGGCCCCAGTAACAATGGCGACTTTCTGATCGAGTTGTCCCATATAAGTATCCTTTCCTTTTTGAAAAATGTTGCTTTTCTACTACGAGGCTGCTTTTATCCTGTGGCTCAGTTGCCGGATGGCAGCATACGTCTCTGGAATAACCAGGGGTACCGTGGCAAGCGTTGTAGCAGCAGCAAGGAGACACCAGGAGCAGAATGCCTGGTATTTTGTCTTTTGATCAAAGAACAGTCTGATAGCCTGAGAGAGATCGAATGCCACTTTTGCTGCCAGGGCTAAAGGAATCCAGGGCTGCTCCCTTACGCGATCCTGTCCCCCCATTGCTGCTAATCCCATTGTCACAGCGTAATTGCCCAATCCAAGTATGCCATCGGGCGTCGAGAACCGCGAGTAGGCTTCCGCTGAGGCATCCACTGTGTCCGCATCCAGACCTGGCAGAGGTGGCTCTGGCAGGTGCTTGATGATACCCACCTGGTAGAGCGTAATGAGGCCCATAGCGCCAACGGCCACCATTGAGAGACCAACGATGCCGCGCCGCTGCCCTAGAAAATTCCCTGAGCCGAAGCGTAATTGCCGGCTTAATTCTTCTGGTTTCATTTTCCTCTCCTGATGACAGTTGCGGTAACCACTCCCGCGATGCCAGCGCCAACGAGTCCGAGCAAACCACGATGGGTATCCGCCCATACCTGCCAGCTCTTATCGATGGCTTTTTCATCAAAAGCGCCATGCGCTCCATAATCCTTGTCATCATCGACAGGTTTCCAGAGGTTATTGGGTGCGTTCGGATCGGCAGGTTGGCTGGTTTGTTGCGACTTGAAGCCTGTCCTACCAAGATACCAGTCTCCGAATCCCGGTACAATCTTATTGGCCTGTATCACGATAACCGTGGACAAACCAACAAACAGTTGGCGGCGGTAGTGGTCAGCAACATATGCCACGGCATCGGCAATAACTTCGGGCTGGTAAATTGGTGGCACGGGCTGCGCTTTGCGGGGAAGACGGTTCTTGACCCATCCAAACTGCGGCGTGTTCACGGCGGGAAGCTCCACCATTGAGATTTTGACATGGCTTTTATCATGATCTAACTCACAGCGTAAGGATTCGGTGAAGCCCTGGATCGCATGTTTAGCCCCACAATAGGCTGATTGCAGCGGGATACCCCTGTAGGCCAAGGCAGAACCGATCTGAATGATTCTGCCTTTGTCACGCGGCAGCATTCTGCCGAGCGCGGCCAAAGTTCCGTAGACATATCCAAGATAGGTCACTTCGGTGACGCGCTTATATTCTTCTGGCTTCATCTCCTTCACAGGCGAAAAGACCGAAGTCATTGCAACATTAATCCAGATATCGATGGGACCGAAGGTCTCCTCGACCTTTGCTGCAGCAGCTTCTACCTGGTCGGCATCAGCCATGTCGGTTGGTATCACCAGGGCCTGCCCCCCCGCAACCTCGGCATCCCTGCGCGCTCCCTCCAACCCCTTATGCCCACGAGCAAGAAGTCCAATGCACGCTCCTCGTTTTGCAAACGCCTGTACAATGGCGCGTCCTACTCCAGCCGACGCCCCCGTCACAACGACAACTTCTGGTTTGATCTTTATATAGGATATAGATGGTCTCATCCCTCTACAACCAGCCAATCCAAATCGCGGGGAAGCGCAGATGAGAGCACTTCATTTCCATCCGCTTGAACGACAACATTATCATTGAGGCGTATGCCACCTTTCCCATCGATATATACCGCTGGCTCCATGTTATGCACCATACCGCTAAGCAGCGTAGCCTTGGAAGCCGGATGCAACACGGGGACGGCAGCATGATTGATGGCCTGGAAACCAAAACCATGTCCTAAGCCGTGCTTGAAGGCGCTGCCAAAGCCTGCCTGCTGCATGACGTTACGCGCAGCGCCATCGACGGCGTATGCGCTGGCGCCATCTCGAATATCCTTCAGAGCGGCGTCCTGAGCCGCAACACAAGCCTGGTGCGCTTTGCGCCACTCGTCGCTGATGTCGCCCGCGAAGAAGGTGCGCGTCAGTTCGGCCCAGTAACCGTTGATGCCAATCTCCATCTGCACCGTCACGGTATCTCCCCGTTTGATGGCGGCATTTGAGGTCAGGTTGAAGGCGCGGTAAGCCAGAGCTGCGCGAACGCCTGCCATGACATGGACATGGGGCTGGACATGACGGGTACCAGGAGCTGCATAACCAGTACGGAGCAAGGCTGCATACGTTGCGGCTGCGACATCTGCCTCCGTCGCTCCCACGCGAATGGCCTCCCGAGCAGCGGCAAATCCTTGATAGGCAACAGCCTCGCAGCGCCTGATAGCGCCCAGTTCCTCCTCAGTTTTGATCGCAGCAAGCTCATCAAGCATGGAGGTGGCATCGCGCAGGTAGCCGCCGAGAAACAACTGGTGGAGGAGATCGAGCGTCGTCGGCCCCGGAACGCCTACCTGGGTGTACGCAGTGGCGATGGGTGAGTGTCCACCTTCGTAGCCAATAACCGCGTTTTCATTCAATTTTGCCGAGCGCAGCAACTCCGCTAACGGTTCGCGCACGGCCTGGATGGTATTGCCGATATGCTCCATCGTCTCCTCTGAGAACGTTTTCACCTCGACCGCTGCACCCTGTGGCACGAGGTCCTCTTCATCCTTCGGCACGACGAGACGAATTTCGACCTCCCGGACATTATTGAGTGAGACAACACAAAATGAATTGCCCAGAATTGGTTGGTAGCCGGTCAGCATGACCACGTTTTGCGGCGTCCGGCATACGAGCACGTGAAAATCTGCGCCTCTTTGCTTGAACATTTCTATGATGCGTTTGGCACGTGTCTTATCCATATTTTTTCTCCATTTCTATTCCATCCACTATTTTTGTGGTTCTTTCAAAAACCTGCCCCTGCGGTCGTTCTGGCAGCGCCTCACTTTATCCTGGGTACCCCTTTACCCGATACACCCGCAGGCGAGAGATGCTGGCGCACGGGTGGCCTGGTCACCGTACCGGGGCGTCCCGCCAGGACATTCTCACCCTCAGAGATCAGGTAGTCCGCGGTGCGCGCCGCCAACGCCTGGATCGTCAGACCAGGGTTGGCTGATCCCTGCGTAGGCAACAGACTCCCATCACAGACGAAGAGATTCGGAATGTCGTGCGTGCGACCGAAGCTGTCGGTGACGGAAGTGCGCGCATCCTTGCCCATACGCGCACCTCCCACGAGGTGCGCGTAGCGCGGTTCCTCTACGACCTCTTGAGCGCCAGCCGCGTACATGATCTCCGTGGTTTTGGCGACACCGAATTTGGCGACCTTCTTGTCGTTGTCGTGCAACCTGAACGTGATCCGGGCGACACGCAGTCCATAGCGGTCGGTCTCATGCGCCAGTTCAACGCGATTATCTTCCCAGGGCAAGATTTCGCCGAGCACGCCCAGCGCTGCCCAGTGATTGTAGTCCATCATCACGCGGCGCATCCCCCACCCCCAGGCTCCCTTCGCAACCATCATCTGCTTGGCAAAGGCAATGGGTAATGGCCCGACCGTCTGAATGGCGAAGCCACGCGCGAAGTCGCGTTTCGGGTCGGTTTCGTAGAACTCCTCGGTCAGCGCGTGCGCTGGCGGCGCTTTGTACATGCGGATAGGCTCCTCGAAGCGCCCAAGCACGACGTTGCCAATCTGCACCATCAGGTACTTGCCCAGCGTGCCACTCGAGTTCGCCAGCCCATTTTCGAAGCCCGGACAGGCGGAGTTCAAGAGCAGGCGCGGCGTCTCGATGGCATAGCCACACACGATGACGACTTTAGCTTTCTGTTCTCGCTCGTTGCCATCGGCATCGAAATAGGTGACTCCCGTCACGCGCCCATTTTTGCCCATGTTGATGCGCGAGACCATACAATTGTCGCGAATCTCGGCGCCGTGCCGGATGGCGTCGGGAACATGGCTGATGAGCGTACTCTGCTTGGCGCCCACTTTGCAGCCCTGGATACAGAAGCCGCGATAGATGCAGTGCTGGCGGTCGCCGTGCGAGCCTTCGAGAATGGCAACTGGCCCTCCCGCGCACACGCGAATACCCAACTTCGTGCAGCCTTTAATCAGCACATCACCCACGCCGCCCATTGGATGCGGCCCGTAGATGTAGCCATGCGGGTCGCCCCAGGGGTAGTAGGCGGGACCGGAGACGGGTATTTCTCTTTCGAGTAGTTCATAATATGGTTTGAGATCTTCATAAGCCATGGGCCAGTCTACGCCTACGCCATCTTCGGAATAGACGCGGAAATCCGAGGGGTGAAAGCGCGGCGCAAATCCGGCCCAGTGAACCGAACCGCCCCCGACGCCGCGGCCGCTGTTGTTTGCGCCAAGAGCTATCGGGTCATCTCCGCCTGTGATACGCAGCTCGTTCCAGTACAGCTTAGATGAACCTGCCTCATCGCTGACCCAATCGCGCTCAGTATCCCAAAAAGGCCCCGCTTCAATCCCCATCACACGAAACCCTGCGCGTGCAAGTCGCTGTAGCAGCACGCCTCCCGCCGCTCCGACGCCCACAATACAGAAATCAACCACCTCGCCAGGAGCATAGCGATACATAGGGAAATCGATTTTCTGAACCGGTCCTAACATATGCGCACCGGTGTTCGGAGCCTTAAACGCTCCGAAAAGTGGATTTTTCATACCATACTCTTCTCACTTGTCTGATGCTTCATCACAGATGACTCAATGCGTTCCTTCTTGTCCGGGCGGCTGCTGTTTATGACCTCCAGGGCCGCCAAGCGGCCTATACTCGTCGGAGAGTGATGTGGGCGGCGCTTTCCACTCATAGCGCTGTTCTTCGACTTCCCAGGGTTCTGGCTTGCCGCCTTCGAGACGCATATACCCGCGTGGATAGGCGGGACCGCCAAAACCAACCTCATCCCAGGCATAAGGATGGGCATAATAGGCTTCAAGCACATCCTGCATCAGCAGCATCCAGAAGCGCGCCACCGGCATCTTTTGCCAGATCTCCGCACCTGCTGGCGGGTTGCCGTCGTGAATTGTCTGGAGCGCCTGGTCTTGTTCGCGCGGCTCAAGCTGTACAAAAGGTCGATGAAACAGATGGTGCGCAATGGCTTCAATCGCTTGCAGGCCGAAGCGGTGCGCCTCGTGATCCTCGGGCATATCCTCGAAGCGATAGCCATCAATACGCCGGTTGTACAGCCGGTCATCGATGTAGTTCACGACCGGAATCTTATGCGCTGCGTCGCGATCATCCTGCGGCAGCAAACGATCGCACACGGCTTGCATCAAGCGCGCCTCTTCAGCGGAGAAGAAACGAACCGGCGGAACATGTTCCACACGCGCCAGCACCACTCTGCGCGTGGCCTCATCCCAGAAAGCCTGCTGCGAAAGCGTCTGGAAGCCTTGATAATAGCCGGGCTGGGCGCGGGGCGCCAGTGGTTGGCCTGTTTGCGCGTCTACCGGCAGGCGTTTATCGTCTCCCTGCTGCTCTGTGCCCATTTGATCCTGTAACCCGCGTCCATTTTTTTTCACGAGCTTCATAACTTTACTTTGCCCTCCGTAGCAGACTCGCCAGCAGGCCCAGAAAGCCGGTGGCGGCAAACAGCAGCGGCGCAAAAATGGGCGGCCCATAGAGGATGTTGTACAGCGGGAGCTTAGCTCCCCCCGGTCGCCGCAGCACGCCGCGAACATGATAAAAGAAGCCAATTGCTCCACTGAACAGCGCCAACGCGGATGTCAACGGCAGCAATGTGCGCGCCAGCGCGCGGCTCCAGACTGAGCCAATACCCGCAATCATCACAGCAGGTGTTAAGAGGATGGGCACCCACTCGATGCGGTAAGTAAAGTTGTTCTTGTAATGGGAGTAGAGCGACTCGAAACCACTGAAAAACGCGGAAATCGCCGTGGCGACCCCCATGACACGCTGGAAACGCCCCTCGCGTATATCCTGTTCGACGGCGCTGATATCCCGCGTGATCGCGCGCGGAAGTACATCCATCCAAAGAGGACGCCTGGCGCTAGTAGAGCGCACCTGCGCGCGCGCTGCCTGGGGGAGATCATCCTCACGGCGCAAGAATGTGGTAATCACGCCAAAAAAGCCGCTCGTGGCGAAGAGCAACGGAGCTAGTACCGGTGGCCCCATCACGATATTGAAGACCGGAATGCGCCATCCGCCTGGCTTGCGTTGGATACCACGAATGTGCATGATGAAGCCGACAACGCCATCCAGAATTGTGATGAGCGAAACAATGGGCAAGAGGACTCGCGCCGCCCAGCGGTTGAATACCGCCCACATGCCAGCGATACATAGCACCAGGCTGAGGAACACCGGGGTATACATGATCTGCTGGCTGTAGCTTCCCACGTAGTGCTCATAGGTCACCTCGAGTCCGCTGAGCAGGCTTGAGAAAGCGGTGATCAGCGCGAGGCTGCGCTGAAATCGTCCCTCGCGGATATGCTGGAGCGCCACCTTTTCGTCATGGGCAAGCGTTTTGAGCGCCATTATGATCTCCTTTTCTCATACCTGCAGTTACTTCTCTTTGTGCGGCAGGAAGCTCGTAGCCATGCTCTTCAGCGACTGCTTGATGATGCCGCCCTCTTCTGGATCGCCTTTCAGCAGCGCCGACATATACTCCTTCGCCTCCTCAAACGAGATGTGCGGCGGTATGGTGGGAACATCACCAGAGGTATATGCCTCGAAAATCACAGGCCGATCAGCTGAAAGAGCCTCGTTCCAGGCGCTCCCGACATCCTCCGGCCTGTCCACGCGAATACCTTTCAGCCCAAGCGAATCAGCAAATTGGGCATAGGGGAAATCGGGCAGATCCTGCGTCGACGGGAGTTTTGGGTTCCCCGCTTCTATGCGCATCTCCCAGGTGACCTGGTTCAAATCGCGATTGTTGAGCACGAGGAAGATCAGCCGGGGATCGCTCCACCTTTTCCAGTACTTTTTGACGGTAATCATTTCGTTGATGCCATTCATCTGCATCGCACCGTCTCCAGTCAAGGCAATCGGCACGCGATCGGGGTAAGCGAACTTGGCTGCGATGGCATACGGAACAGCACCACCCATCGTGGCAAGACTGCCAGAGAGCGAACCCATCATTCCGCGGCGAATCTTGATGATCCGTCCATACCAGTTCGTTGCGGTTCCCGCATCACCCGTCAAAATGGCGTTGTCCGGCAGGCGCTTTGATAGTTCCCAGAAGACACGCTCTGGATTAAGGGGGTCGGCGCTTTCCATACAACGCGCTTCTACTAGCTCCCACCAGCTTTTGTGGTTTGCCTCGATCTTTTCACGCCATGATCGATCCATTTTGTGCCGCAACAACGGGATCAGCGCTTGTAATGTCTCAGCGCTGTCACCTACCAGGTTGACTTCCATGGGATAGCGCAGGCTGAGCATCTTTCCATCGATGTCGATCTGCACGCCGCGCGCCTGTCCCTCCCTGGGCAAAAACTCTGCATAGGGAAAGCTGGAGCCAATCATCAGCAGGGTATCACAGTCCGCCATCATGTCAAAGCTCGGCTTCGTGCCAAGCAGACCAATGCACCCGGTCACCCAGGGAAGATCATCCGGCAGCACCTGTTTGCCAAGCAATGCTTTCGCCGCGCCCGCGCCCAGCAGGTCCGCCACCTCAATGACCTCGTCGACGGCATACTTTGCGCCTGCGCCAACCAGAATGGCAACCTTCTTGCCCGCGTTGAGAATATCGGCTGCGCGCTTGAGATCAGCATCGGAAGGAGTAAGGTGAAGAGAGGGGTAGCCCAGGCCCGTATGCAGCGTGTTATGCGCATGCGGGGGCGCCTCGACGGCATCTAGCTCTTGCACATCTTTGGGGACGATGATGCAGGTTACCGATCGCTCTGCCTGGGCAATACGCATGGCGCGGTCGACCAGCTGCCGTATCTGCACCGGGCTGGAAGCCATGTACACGTACTCGCTCGCTACATCTTTGAACAAGGAGACCAGGTCAACCTCTTGCTGGTAGTTGCCGCCGATGGCAGAACGGGCAGCCTGGCCCACAATTGCCACGACGGGTTGATGATCCATCTTGGCATCATACAACCCATTCAGTAGGTGAATGGCGCCTGGTCCCGACGTGGCCAGGCAAACGCCCACCTCGCCGGTGAATTTGGCATGCGCGCACGCCATGAATGCCGCCATCTCCTCGTGCCGAACCTGCACGAACTCAAACAGGTCCTGATGACGCTCGAGACCTCCCAGGAGGCCGTTAATGCCATCACCTGGATAGCCATAAATACGCTTGGCTCCCCACTCTGAGAGCCGTTTTAACAAAAAATCGCTTACTGTATCACTCATAAATCATGTTGCCTTTCTTTGTGTGAAGCACACATATACAACTGGAGTGTGCATTAGATTTCGGCGCCCCTACCGAAATATTGAAAATCCTCGCGGAAGCCTCCCTGCCCTTCACCAATATGGCTGTAATCCGCGACCATCTCAATCGAGCGCAGATACTTCACCATCTTGTAACCCAGAACTGTCTCAACCCGCAAACGCAGGGGAGCGCCATGAAGAATGGGCAGTGGCTGGCCATTCATTTCATAGGCAAGAATGGTCTGCGGATGCTTTGCCAGTTCCATGTCAATAACCTCATAAAAGACCTGGTTCTGTGCTTCTGTAAGCTCAGGCTTGACCGACTGCTTGCCACATTGGTAAGACGTAAATACCGCATATTTTGCTTCAGGCAAGGCTCCACAGAACTTCAGAACCTCCGTCATGGGTACTCCCCCCCATTCGGCAACGCCAGACCAGCCCTGGATACAGTTATGCTTGGTGATCTGCGTCTGCTTTGGCAGATTGCGCAAGTCGTCGAGCGAGAATGCCGTTGGATTTACCACAAGGCCGGACACTTCAAGCTTCCAGTCCAGAAAGTTATGCTGCGCCAGTTGCCTGTATTCCTCGCTCTCTGGTGGACGCCCGTTGACCCAGAAATACGGCGAAATGTCGGATTGCTTGTAGCGCTGCTTCGATTCCTCTCTGTGCAGGAGCGCCTTTCGCACAGGATCTACCAGAACTCCGAGCGCGCGCTGCATCCCCCGGCGGTTTCGCAGCGTCTGCCATGATGCCCCTGCATAGATCACGGCGACGACGATCAAGGCAAGTACTGCAATCGCGATGGCTATCCCCAGACTTGTATTCGTATCGCCAAAGACGATGTTGCGAATGTTGTCCTGAAAATGCACGATCAAGACCAACGCCGTATGCACAATAATAAAGAGAAGGAAGGCAATCAGGCTCAGAAAATGGAAGCTGCGCGCAGCTTGTCTACCTCCAAAGAGCTTGATATACCACGGGAAACGGGCCTCAATCGACGGCGACATGGCCGCTCCCGTTAAAATCATGAATGGCCCCAGCAGGAAGACAACTCCAGCATAGGCAAGTTGCTGTAATGGATCGTAGGGCTTAAAATCGCTGGCCGCTGGAATATGCAATGTTATGTACGTTAGCAGGGTATGCCAGGCAGCCGGAAAGATCGCCCAGGAGGTTGGAATGAGGCGAGCCCATTCACCGGTTGCAAAAAGCAAGACGATGTACACGATTCCGTTCAGTATCCAGAAGATGACCGAGAAGAAATGCCAATGGCGACCCAGGCCGAGGTTGTCCTTCCCCGGAAGAGCTAACCAGGTAGGGACGGATACCTCATCGTCCATCGACGTATATACCCTGTCCCTGGGTACTTTCTTCCTGACCAGGTTGAGCCAGGCGCTATCCGGGTCGCAGCCGTCATTCCAGTACAGCCTGGGATGGGCTCCCGCTATCTGGAGACCACTACGAATCACCAGGCCGATAAAGAGCAGATTGATGTAGTGGGTAAGGCGCAACCACCAGGGAAATGCGAGCGATGCGATTACAATATGCATGATCATGCGTTATCCTTACATCATTGCTAATGGTTTATTAAGAAACGTATCTATTCTGAGTGGCACTGAACTGAAGTTGCGAAAAGCGAAAGTTTCTCTTTGTTCATCATGTTCAGAAAATATGTCGTGTCACGATGCATCTACAAGTAATACTCTCTAACACTCCATAGAGTTTCAGATTCTAGAGAGAACTGCCAGCGCCGTGTCAAAAATGCGAGGGAGCAACCGATAGAGCGATCGGCGAATTCACCGAAGCGGGGATTGGATATCTCATTGCCATGCAACCGGGGCTGTTGCAAGATTGGGAACACAAGCATCCAGGCATGGCGACCGCAAGGGCCGCCACTACTATACTACGAGCAATGGCCTGGGGAGCCGTCATATCGTAGTGGCGGCCCTTGCGGTCGCCATGGCTCAACGACCTTGCAACAGCCCTTGCCAGGCAACCAGATGCGCAAGGAGCACCGTGGCTCAGGTCGTGCAGCTCATGGTATCAGGGTTTCTTTTCATGTGAACTGGTATGGGGCTTTGCGACCTTCTTGGTCTTTTTTAGCGCTGAGCCTTTATGCATTGCTTCATGATCTGATTTATCGCTTTTAATCATATATTGTGGTTCATCTTTCGAAGCATGCACTTTATAGCCCTTAAAAGTTATTTCTGAAGTAACCTTTTTGATGATTGTGCCGGTTACTCTGCCAGCTTCCGAGTTCCATTCAACGTGGTCTCCAACTTTGAAATCGTCTTTCATAGTTCCTCCTTCTCATGTCCTCCGATGATTTCATTCATGTAACTCTAGCTGGCATGCTGCATTCTTCTTTATGTTTGAACACAGGTCGCAAAGTGGCCTGAGTTGCCTTTGTGCTCCCCGTGAGTAGGTGTGACCCGTTCGAGCGTCAGTCGCGCGGGTGATGTCTGCTCGCTGATGGGTAAGGCCACCATCAGCACGCCATTGCCATAAGTGACGTTGGCGCACGCCGCATTGACCGGTACCGGGAGTGCAAGCTCACGGTGATAGGCGCCCACGCTCCACTCATCGAGCAGCAACTCCTTGACCTCCTTCAGCAGAGCACGCTGGTCTCCATGCAGGATGAGGCGACCATCGTTGGTGACTTCGACCATTATGTTCTCAGGTTCCAGTCCAGCCATCGGAGCGGCGATCATCAAGCGTTCGTCTGTTCGGTAGACCTTGACCGGAACATGCTGCTGCTTCACCTGTTCTTGCACCTGTTTCACCTTTCGTTATCAAATCTCTTAGTGGGAACCCCAGACTTCTCGGGCTACACTTGCTACAAGCGCTAGCTTACGACCCTGATCTTCAGGGGTGAGATGATTACCCTCCATGGTGGAGGCAAAGCCGCACTGCGGGCTGAGGGCGAGGCGCTCCAGTGGAATAAAATGGCTGGCTTCCTCGATACGCCTGCGCAGTTCACCGGCAGTTTCAAGGCGCGGCTTCTTGGTTGTGACCAGGCCGAGTACCACAAAACGATCCTCCGGCACATGTTGCAGCGGTTCAAATCCTCCTGAGCGAGCATCGTCGTATTCGAGCAGGAAGCGATGAAAGTGAGTCTGGGAGAATATGCGTGAAATCGGTTCGTAGTCACCACTGGCATAGAATTTGCTCTGGTTGTTCCCACGGCAGATGTGAATGCCGAACGTGATTCCTGTGTGGCCATCAATGATGGCGTTGTCCATTTCAATACACACCTCAATGAGCTTATCAGGGTCGCTCCCACGCTGGCGATAGCCTTCGCGCATCTGGGGATCGAGGAGAGCGGCATACTGGGGAGCATCGATCTGGATGTAGGTACAGCCTAAGCGAATCAGTTCCTCCACTTCACGCCGCGAGAAGTCTACGATATCAGCAAGATAGGCATCGCGGGAGGGATAGGCTGCTTTCGACTTCTCAGGGTCATAATAGGCAGCCGCCTGCTGCGCGCTCAGCATGGTGACTTTCCGAGGGTGAGATGTACGTGACCGCAGGTACACCCACTCCTCTGCGCACATGCTCCTCTTCCATTGAAGCTTCTCTACCACCACGGGACGCTTGAGCACCAGTTGCTCACCACTCTCGTCCCGAAAGGGGATGGCCCAGCCTCCGTACTTATCGAAGCCTTCCAGTGCGTCGATGAGATGACCATAGAAGGCATAGCGCCGCATTTCTCCGTCGGTAATCACGTCAATGCCAGCAGCTTCTTGTAGAGCGATCGCTTCGTTCACCGCCTGGTCCTCTACATTTTTGAAGTCGGTTGCGCTGAGTTGACCTGTTTCGAATTGCTTCCGTGCTTCCACCAGGTATGTAGGTCTGAGCAGGCTTCCTACCACTTCGCTACGATAGGTCATTTTCAATTACCTCCTAAATCTTATGGATCCGCAAAGGAGCTGAGCCGACGACAATGCATGTTGCTTGTAACCTGCTAGTAGCAGTATACTGGATTTATTCCTCAACATGCAACGGCGCGCATTCCCTGACGACTCCTAAGGGCGCGATTCACGTTGGGAGGCAACGAGGGAGGCGTACCAGCGGCCGCTGTCTTTGATGATGCGGCGCTGGGTGGGATAATCAACATAGACCAGGCCGAAGCGCTTGCGGTAGCCCTCGGACCACTCAAAGTTGTCCAGGAAGGACCAGACGATGTAGCCCTTGATGGGTACACCCTGGCGTAAGACCTGGGCAACGATTTGAATATGTTCCCGCAGATAGTCTATGCGCTGCTGGTCGTGAATGTTGCCGTTACCGTCCAGGTGATCGTCGAAGGCGGCGCCACTTTCGGTGACAAACAGGGCTTTCGGGGCGTATTCGCTGTGAATACGCGTCAGGATGTTGGCGAGGCCGTCGGGGAAGATCTCCCAGCCCATTTCAGTGTAGGACGCGCCGGGGATGCGCTCAACATATTCATAGCTAGCGGCGGGTACCGTGTGTTCCGCTATGATCGCGGGATCTGTGCAGCTCCGCACGAGCATACGCGAGTAGTAGTTGACGCCGAGGAAATCAATGGGGATGGAGATGATGGAAAAATCATCTTCACGGGTAGGAGGCGGAGCCACCCCCAGATCGGTAAAAAGATCGTCTGGATAGCGCCCACGAAAGAGTGGATCGAGGAACCAGCGATTGCGAAAGGTATCGGCCTGTTTGACGGCGAGCAGTGTTTCGGGGCGATCATCGGCGGCGTAGGCGGGATAAAAGTCGAGGGCAATGCCTACCTGCGCCTGGGGAGAGAGATGCGCGCGCAGGCGTGGCACAGAAAGACCGTGCGCGAGCAAGATATGATGGCCTGCGTTCACGGCCAGTTGTTTATCGCGCAGGCCGGGAGCATGAGTGCCCAGGGCATAGCCGAGGTAGGCGCTACACCAGGGTTCGTTCTGCGTCAGCCACCAGTGGACGCGGTCTCCCAGGCGGCGCGCCACCACCTCGGCATAGTCGGCGAAAGCATAAGCTGTATCGCGAACGAGCCAGCCACCGCGATCCTGCAAGGTCAAGGGCAGATCCCAGTGATAGAGCGTGGCGAGGGGTTGAATGCCCTGGGCGAGCAGGGCATCGACCAGGCGGTCGTAAAAATCCAGGCCGCGTTCATTGACGGCCCCCGTGCCTTGCGGCAGGATGCGCGGCCAGGAGAGCGAGAAGCGATAAGCGCTCAAGTTGAGTCTGGCCATAAGCGCAACATCTTCTTCCATACGGTGATAGTGATCCGCCGCAATCTCGCCAGTCTGGCCCTGGTACGTAGCGCCGGGCACGGCGACGAAGCGATCCCACATTGAAGGAGCGCGCCCGTCTTCATGCACCGCTCCCTCTATCTGATAGGCTGAGGTAGCGGCGCCCCAGAGAAAATCAGGCGGGAAGGCAGCAGTTGCCGGATCTGACTGCGTATTTAGATGGGGACTTAACAAAGATGCGGTTTCGTTGGTAATGCTCATCGATTCTCCTGTTCATCATCGGTGGACTCGATAAATCATCGGTGGACTCGATAAATCGAGTCCCTACTAGTTTGTTGTGTTTTGCGAGGTCATCTGCGGCAAGGATGCCTCAGCCTCTCCAGCACGTGCTGGTTTCTTTTGTGGCAACAACCGCTTGCGCGGCGGACGCTCGACCCGCAGGCGGGGATTCGCCAGTTCGTCAATACCGAAATTGATAAATGCTAAGCCTGCGCAGAGCACAGCTACACATAACCCCGCCGGGACGAATTCCCACCATTTTCCGTATATTAGCGCTGTGTTAGCCTGTGCCCAGTACAATATCACTCCCCAGCTTGCCCGAGACAAGTCACCAAGACCAAGAAACTCAAGGGCAACCTCGGCGCCAACGGCGTAAACAAAGGTACCTATAAAAGTAGAAGCAACCAGCGCTATTTCATTGGGCAGTATCTCAGCAAAGATGATGCGTAACGTGGTTTCACCAGTTGCACGTGCGGCTGCCACAAATTCGCGCTCTTTCAACGAGAGCGTCTGCGCACGTAAGACGCGCGCTCCATAGCTCCAGGATGTAAAGAGCAAGACCAGCGCAATCACAAACTCACTCTTATTAGCAGCATCGGCACTGCTTGCCAGAGCAGCAAGCACAATAGCAAGGGGCAGACCCGGCAAGATCAGGAAAACGTTAATGATCAAGGAGAGCACTTCACCAATTATACCGCCAAAGTAGGCAGAGGTCAGGCCAAAGAAAACCTGCAACGCAGTAGAGCCGATTGCCGCGAAGAAGCCAATCACCAGAGAGATGCGCGCTCCATAGACGATCTGGGCTAACATATCCTGGCCCAGACTTGTTGTGCCCAGGATGTGCGCGGACGACGGAGGAAGCGCACCCCGAACTATAGATGCATTAGGGTCATAGGGTGTCAGAAGCGGCGCTGCAAGAGCTACCAGCACAAAAAAGGCGACCACTCCTACACCAGTGGAGATTTTAAGATTAGATGTTATGATACGGAAGATACTGCTCCCATGTCCTTTTGCTCTGTTCAGAATACTGGCGGATTCGATATGCTGATCTGTTAAATTTGTTGCTTGCATTGTTTAGTTCCTCCCCTGTCGCACACGCGGATCAAGGAACGTGTAGACCAACTCGGACAGGTAATTCGCGCTGAGCACGGCAATAGCGATCACCAGGAAACATCCCTCAACCAGGGGGTAATCATCGCCTTGAACAGCGTTATACAATGCGAAGCCGATGCCAGGATAGTTGAAAACGATTTCTGTGAGCAAGGAGCCACTGACCACCAGGCCCAAAGAGATAGAGAAGCTGGTAATACTGGGCAAAATCGCGTTGCGTGCCGCGTAATTAAACATCACACGTCTTTCAGGCAGACCCTTAGCCTGCGCCATCAGTACGTAATCTTCTGAAAGCGTCGTGATCATCGTATTACGCATGGTCAGCACCCAGCCAGCCAGCGAACCGATGACCAGCGTGGTGACCGGAAGAATGGCGTGTTGAGCGACGCTGCCGATAAAATCGAGGTTCCAGCCAGGAGCTACATTGAACACATCATAACCACTATCGGTTGGGAACCAGTTCAGGTTCACACCAAAAATGTAAATCAGCGCCAGGGCCATCCAGAAATAGGGGACAGCAGAGAAAAACGTCAGGATTGGAGGCACAGCGGTATCGTACCAGGAGCCGCGCCTCCAGGCGACCAACATACCGATCAGGGTGCCAATGAGAAAGCTCAGAATGACGGCGACTCCAACCAGGCCTATGGTCCAGGGTAAACTTTGTGCCAGGATAGTTGAGACCTGCGACGGAAATTGCGAAACTGAGATGCCCAGCTGACCATGCATTAAGGCGCCCACATAATCGAAGTATTGCTTCCAGAAAGGCACATTCGGGTTTACACCAAATTCTTGCAGCATCGCATTATATTGTGCAGTAGTCACATTCTGTGAATGGATCCTCGCCAGGTACGCTAAGGCAGGATTACCTGGCATCAAGCGCGGGATGATGAAAGTGAACGTCACCGCGGCCCATAGTGCTACCAGGTAAAAGCCCGCACGCCTCAAGAGATGACGCATTACATTTCTCCTTCGAAGTAAGTTAGTCCCCAGTATATGCGGATCTCCAGGGCGACCGCAAAGTTAGCCCCCAGTATATGCGGATCTCCAGGGCGACCGCAAGGGTCGCCCCTACCATACACGGATGGAAATGCAGGAGAGAACGGAAACTAATGGTTGGAGTGGAAGGCGCAAGGGCCTCCACTCCAACCCTAGGAACTAGGACGCCGGTGTCAGATGAAGAATGACGTTCTCTTCATCAGGGAATGTGTAAGGAGCGCCAGAGTCATAGGGATTAGCCGCAGTCGGCCAACCCGTGAAGTGCGTCGTCGTGTATTCATCCCAGTAGACGTTGACGGTCAACGGAATAACTGGTAACTGACTCACCACGATATTCTCGATGCCCTGGATAGCTTGCATCTGAGCAGCGGGATCAGAGGTTGACTGAAACTGCTCAAGCAGTTGATCAGTCTGAGCGGAATACCCGTTGCTGGTTGCCGCGTCCCAGCGCTCGAAGTTGGTGCCAGCGGCAACTTGTGGAGTCGCATTTGCGCTGCTCAGCAACGCCAGGTAGGCGTAGTACGGATTGGGGCCGCTGTTCGTCCAACTGATAGCAGCGTCATAAGCTCCAGTCGAGATGGCCGTGTAATACGGCGTATAGCCGCTCTCCGAATTCATTGACGCTTTGATACCAGCCTTGTTCAGGTCATTCACCATAAACTGAACATCCTGGTCCCAGTCGTTCCAGCCAGCGACAACGTCTATCGACATAGAGAGCACTTTCCCGCTGGCGTCGTGATAGAAACCATCGCTGCCCTTCTTGAAACCAGCCTGGGTCAGATAGCTATCGACCTTAGCCTGGCCACTTTCGAAGGTCATACTTTGATATTGCGACGCGATCCAGTTATTATCGGTGGGTATAATGACGCCGGTTGGATTGGCAACCGCGGCATATTGAGCTACACCCTGTGGCAATTGACTGCGGTCAATCGCCGCGCTGATCGCTTTACGAACCAGGAGGTTATTGAAAGGGGCCTTTGTCAGGTTCAGGTAGAGCATAACAGTGTTACTGGCAGCAAACCACGTGTGATTGTGCTGTGGATCCTTCGCACTAAACACGGAATCGCTGTCGGGGCTCCAACCGATACCCGACCAGTCGAGCTGGCCCTTGACCATATCGGTAATGGCGGTCGTGTTATCTTTGATCGAGGGGATCTGGATCGTTTGAACCTGTGGCTTCGTGCCCCAATAATTGGGGTTGACCGTGTAGGTAATCAGTTCGGGACTCCAACTCTTGAGTATATAGGGACCGGTGCCAACAGGCTTATTGTCATTGGCGAACTTCGCCGGGTCGCCGCTGATAGTTGACCAGATATGCTGTGGCACGATGAAGACCTCGTCACCAATGCGGAAGAGCGCGGTGCTATCCTTGTGTTGCAGCGTGAATACTACTGTGCTGCTATCAGGCGCGGCAACGCTCTTGATAATAGGCAAAACGCCGTTCTGGTCAAGGGCAGGATGCTGCTGCATCAGATCAAAGGTGAACACGACGTCAGCACTTGTGAAAGGCTGGCCGTCATTCCACTTCACATCTGTGCGCAGCTTGAATGTCAACTGCGTCAGATCGCTGGAGTATGAATAGCTGGTGGCCAGCCAGGGTGTAGCCTGACCGGTATACAGGTTTGTGAAGTAGAGCTCTTCGAACAGCAAACCCTGCGCGCCATAATCGCCACCCTGGTTGGTGTTAAAGTATGGGTTAAAGAGATCGGGGTTGGTTTGTCCGGGTGAAGAGAGAATACGCAGTGTCGTTGCATGAGAAGTTGGTGGTGGTGTACTGGCGCCACCGCAGGCGGCCAGCATCATGCCCAGCACGAGCAGCAGCGAGAAGAACGCTACGGCCAGGCGGCGTCTGTGCGGTGAAGATGCTTGATTGGGAGTCATGTCTAACCTCCTAATGCTGGAAAACCGAATCATTCGGTGATTCACGTACATTGAGAAGCCTCCTGGCTTCTACAGCAATGCCGCAAAAAGGACAAAGGAACAACATGACAACGGTACAATGCAGTTGAGCATTGACACAATCCGTTGTATCGATGGATACAGATTGTAAGCACGTT
>DATGGW010000375.1:0-2414 GCA_035308345.1 Ktedonobacteraceae bacterium
CGAATACGGGCTGGCGTTGGTCACGGTGATGGGAATGTTATGCTCGGCGGCATAGAGGATTTCGTTGTCGCGCGTCATGCTCCACTCGCGCACGGGCGCGATGATCTTGAGATCGGGCGCCAGCGTATTGATCGAGACATCGAAGCGCACCTGGTCATTGCCCTTGCCCGTGCAGCCATGCGCCACTGCGACGGCTCCTTCCGCGCGCGCTACCTCTACCAGCAAACGCGCGATCAATGGACGCGCCAGCGCGGTCGCCAGTGGATACTGGTTTTCGTAGATTGCGCCAGCCTGCAAAGCGGGCCAGACGAAGTAGCGCACAAAATCCGCGCGCGCATCCACCACCAGCGCTTTGACCGCGCCAATCTGCCCGGCGCGCGCGGCAATAGCGGGTAAGTCGCGCGCGTTGCCGACATCGATGGTCAGCGTAATCACATCCAGGTTATATTGTTCTTTGATCCAGCGGATGGCGACCGAGGTATCCAACCCGCCAGAATACGCCAGCACAACGCTTGCCATTACATTGATCCTTCCTGCGCGGGTGTAGTCTTGCCCACCAGCGCCTGTATTGCCGCCGCAAAATGCTCGTTTCTCGCATCCCACGCCTGCGCAATTCCTTGCAGGCTGGTCTGTAATTCATCCAGGCCCAGGTTGCCCGCGCCGCCGACGTGGCTGCGCGCCTCCAAACGCTGCACAAGCTGCTCCTCGCTTTCGACCGGAAGTGCCTGTTTGCGCTCCAACTGCGCGGTCACTTCGGCAGCCACAATGCCATAGGCATCGCGGAATGGCAAATTGGCGCTTGAGGTCAGCTCATAGGCGCGGTCGGCGGCGAAGAGTTCATAGGTGCAGGCAGCAAGCAGACGCTCTTTGTTTACTTTCAGGTTGCTCACGACCAGCGTACACACTTCCAGGCTCTCCTGCGCCAGGTCCAAGGCTTCCATGAATGGGCGCTTGGTCTCCTGGTAATCCATGTTATAGCCGGTGGGTAAACCACTCACTATGCCCAGGATTTGCTGTTGCAGCGCCAGCATCGTCTGCGTCCGAGCGCGCACCAGCTCCATCACGCCCAGGTTGCGCTTCTGCGGCATAATGCTGCTGCCGGTGCAGAGTTCCTGCGGAGCCTGGAAGAAACCATACTCGACGGTGGTGAAAAGCAAGATATCCTGCGCCATTTTGCTCAGGTCTAGCATGATCTGCGCCAGCGCCTGCACAATGGCAGCCTCAATCTTGCCCCGGCTGTTCTGTGCGTAGACCACGTTATGCTGTGCGCAGCGAAAGCCCAGCAGTTGAGCGCAATATTCGCGATCAATGGCGATTGGCACACCGTAGCCCGCAGCCGACCCCAGCGGCGACCGGTCATTCAGAAAGTAGGCTGTTGATAGCAACTGCTCATCATCAAGCAGCGCCTCTGCGAAACTTGCAGCCCACATGCCGACCGACGACAGCATGGCGCGCTGCATATGGGTATAACCGGGCATGGGCGTATGCTGATGCTTCACAGCAAACTCCAGTAGTGCCTCGCATAGCCTGCAAAGTTTGTTCGCCACCTCGTGTAGTTCTTCTTTGGCATACAGCCGCAGATCTACCAGCACCTGGTCATTGCGCGAGCGCGCCAGGTGAATCTTCTTCCCGATTGGCCCTGCCGCCTCGACCAGGTAGTTCTCGACGCGCGTATGTACGTCTTCATCGGCCAGCATGATAGTGAACTGGTGCATGGCTTCCATCGTCAGGATGTCGCACAGGGTATCTTTCAATACCCCGTGCTCCTTCTCTGTCAACGCGCCAATTTTCGCCAGCATGGCGATATGGGCCAGCGAACCCCACACGTCATGGCGAATCAAGCGCTCGTCCAGCGCGCTGTTTTGCGCCGCCTCGTAACGCTCCACCAGTTCGTGCAGGCGATAGCCTTTTTGCCAGAGTTTTGTCATAATAATCAGTCCTTGATGCTCTTTACCGACCAAACGGGGTAATCCTGATGAATTTTCCCACCCACGATCGGTCATGTTTTGTCACCCTGAGCGCAGCGAAAGGTCTGACTGGCCAGGCACCGAGATCCTTCGCTGTGCTCAGGATGACAGGACCAACTTTGGTCGGGTAAATTCATCAGGACGAAGCCATCTCTCAGTCCTTGTACGCACCTGCGGCGATAGCATCGCGCCGCGCAATCAGCTCGTAAGGAATGCCGCGCAGGTGAGCGGTAGGCGCGCTCTCCTTTTGATTGAAACTGGCGCTCTTGATCGAACGCACATCCGGGAAGAAGAGCCCGCTGTGCGATGAGCGCGAAACGATATCGATATTGCCCTTGTACAGATCGATGGTATATTCGCCATTCACAACACCCTGCGTGGCAGCTATGAAGGCGTCGATGGCATTTTTCAAGGGATGGAACCATTCGCCGTGATAGACCATCCTGG
>DATGGW010000376.1:0-18107 GCA_035308345.1 Ktedonobacteraceae bacterium
TGCCCCTCGTTCCACTCGTGCTTCTCTCGCACATCTACAAGGACGATGTTCTGCGCGCCACTTCCGGCCTCATGTTGATGAGCCAGGGCTTCATTGACTTGCGCAGGCGTCCATTCTTCAACCTGTTTGCGCGCCTGCCGCAAAATATCGCGGGATGCTTCACCCATGTTTGATTACCTCTCAATCGCCGGGCGCGATAAATCGGGCCCCTACCACAAATGTTGATAATACTCTTACCGGGCGCGATAAATCGGGCCCCTACCACAAATGTTGATAATGTGTATCAACTTACTAGGAATTGCTCTAAAGGAAGAGTACCACGCAATTTTTCAGCTTGTCAAGAAAAGAGTGCATGCTGGCGGAGCTACTTCGTTGGAGCTTACCTTTTATTAGCATATTCACAAGTTATAACGTGAGGATCGCAGGTATTTATTCCTTGATAGAGAGCCTTGCAATTTCTACGACTGGCTGGTAATCTGTAATCACCAGATAGTGCGTAGGGACGCGATGAATCGCGTCCGCCTGGGAAGCCAATCAACAAACAGGGACGCGATGAATCGCGTCCCTACACACCACCCTCAGCAACATGTATTCAAGATAGGAACAGCGAACCATGACTGAACAGTCCGATATCATCATCATCGGCGGCGGCGTGATGGGCGCGAGCATCGCCTATCATCTTGCAAAGAAGAGAGGCGCTAAGGTCGTATTGCTTGAGAGGCAGTGGCTTGGGAATGGCACGACTGGGCGTTCGGGAGCCATCGTAAGGCAGCACTACTCCAATGAGTTTTCAATCCGTATGGCAAAAGAGAGCCTGGCCGTTTTCCAGCAGTTTGATGATCGCGTGGGAGGCGATTGCGGCTTTGTCACGACGGGCATGGTGGTTATGGCCGGTGAGCAAGGAGCAGACGCGCTGCGCGCCAATGTGCGAATGCAGCAGGAACAAGGAGTAAACACACGCGTCATCGACACGAACGAGATTAGCGAGGCCGCGCCGGGCTACAGTGGAGCGGGTATCGCCCTGGGCTGTTATGAACCAGATACAGGGGTAGCAGACCCGATGGCCACCACATATTGTTTTGCGCAGCGCGCTCGCGATCACGGCGCAGACATACGTGAAGGAGTGACCGTCACGCGCATTTTGACCGCGGGAGAGCGCATCACCGGCGTAGAAACCACGCAGGGGGACATACAGGCGCCTGTTTTAATCATTGCAGCGAATGTATGGAGCGTTGCGTTGGCGCAGCCGCTCGGCATCGCTCTACCGATTACACCAACTCGTCACCCGATGTTGGCGCTGCGTCGTCCCAACGATTTCGGTGGACGCAGAGGTATGCACGCAGTAGGACTTGACCTGACACGCGAAATTTACCTGCGTCCAGATGGCGGCGGCGTCACGCTAGTTGGTTCGACGGAGAACGTCTCCGCAGCCAGCAACCCGGATAACTACGCCCAGGGATTGAGCGAACAAGAAATTGCCCATCTTCGGACAATGGCTGCAGGCGCGATTCCCGCCCTGTCCCGCGCCGTGTCGCGCGGCGGATGGGCAGGTATTTACGACGATACGCCTGACTTCCATCCGATACTCGACCGGCTGCCAGGCTATGATGGACTGTACTGCGCGGCGGGTTTCAGTGGACATGGCTTCAAGCTATCACCCGTCGTCGGTGAGTGGATGGCGCAATACATCCTATCCGGTACCCAACCCGACGATATGCAGTATTTTGCTTTTGATCGGTTCACTGAGGGCAAAGAGATACGGCCACGCTACTCTTCAGGCGTACTCGGCTAACACACGTTGGTATGACCGCTCATGCGTGCATCACCTTGAACAAGCGCTCAGGGGTAATGGGCAGTTGTGTCACGCGCGCCCCCACTGCGTCATAAATAGCGTTGGCAACCGCAGCGCCGACCGGCACAACCGGAGGTTCGCCAACACCTTTCGCGCCAAATGGACCGAGCGGGGACGGAATCTCAACCAGCAGAGAGGTGATACGCGGCACGTCCTGGCTATGCGGGAGCGCGTAGTCCATCAGGGTGGAGGTGAGCAACTGGCCATTTTCGTCATAGACGTAGCCCTCGTAGAGCGCCCAGCCAAGCCCCTGGATGATACCACCGTAAAGCTGCCCTTCGACTTCTGCCGGGTTAATGGCAAAGCCCACATCCTGCACGGCCAGGTAATCAAGCACGCGCACCATGCCGGTTTCGGGATCGACGGCGACACGCGCCACATGCACGCCATACATGGGCGAAGTGGTTTTGAGCGCGGAGCGCCCACGACCGTAGACCGGCGCGTATTCGCCCGCGAAACGCATTGAGGCCGATGCGATCTGCTCCAACGTGACGTTTTTCCCCGGCGTACCGCGCACTACAACCTTATCTCCCTCGATATCCAGGTCACCCGGCGAAGCTTCCAACATCTCGGCGGCAACCGAGAGTATCTGGCTGCGCGCATCCTGGGCAGCCGCCAGCACCGCCGCCCCCATTGCATAGGTAGTTTTACTGCCGCCGGTGCCGCCGCTATAGGGCATGGTATCGCTATTGTCATGCACGGTCTGCACAGCATCAACCGGCATGCCCAACACTTGCGCGGCAATCAAGGACATCGAGGTGTCAGAGCCGGTCAGATCGACGGTACCGACAACGAGCGAGATGGTGCCGTCATTTTCGAGACGACAGGCTGCCGCTGCCGGTTCTGTGCCGCCAGGCCAGCCTCCAGCCGCGAGACCAACGCCAATCTTCCAGCCCTTCAGTTCTTCAGGTACAGCCTTCTCCTCCCAACGGTTGGTCCAGAAAGGATGCTCACGAACTTTCTCAAGGCAATCCAATATGCCGATGCGCGGCCACGTCTGGTGGTCCAGCGTCGGGTCTCCCTCCTTCAGTCCATTCTTCAAGCGAAAAGTTATGGCATCCAGCGCCAGTTTCTCACACAGTTCATCAACGGCTGCTTCGAGGGCAAAGGTGGCTTGCGGGGCGCATGGCGCGCGATAGGCTCCTACGCCAGCTTTATTAGTCATGACCTCGTAGCAACGAAAATCGAAGTTGGGACAGCGATAGGTGCTGCCGAGGATCAAGCCGGCCAGAAAAACGCCGGTGCCGGCGAAAGCGCCGGTATCGAAGATAAGCTGCCCCTGCATGGCAACCAGCGTGCCATCGCGTTTCGCGCCCAATTTGAGGGTGATGATCGACTGCGGCGCGGGGTTGCCCGCCAGCAGATCTTCTGTGCGCGTAAAAACCAGCCGCACCGGTCGGCGCGACCGGTACGCTGCTGCTGCGGCCAGTGGTTCCACCAATCCAAACTTGCCGCCGAATGCGCCGCCAATGGGCACAGACTCAACACGCACCTGTCGTTGAGGCAAATCGATGGTCTCGGCCACGCTTGAACGCACGCCCATCATGCCCTGAGAACTCGCCCAGATAGTAAGTTGCTGTCCCGCTGGACCAGGCTGCACCGTAATCGACTGCGGCTCAATATAGCTCTGGTGGACGATGCTGGTGGTGAAGGTACGCTCGATCACGACTTCAGCCTCGCGCCACGCTGCTTCAATATCTCCGCCATGCATATGCGCCTTGTCGCTGACGTTCTCCGAAAGTTGTTCCTGATCGACTTCCGCTATCTGACTCTCCGAAACTGCCGCGTGCGCGCCGCCGCCTGCAATCTCGGATGAGGTCTCCTTGACAAAGGCGCGGGTTAATGGCGCGCCAGGCTGCATGGCCGCGAGCGGGTCCATCACCACCGGCAGTTGCTCGTATACAACTTCAACGGCATCTACGCCATCCTCGGCAGCCGCTTCGCTCTCCGCCAGCACGATAGCTACCGGTTGCCCGGCCCACAAGACCTCCTGGTAGGCAAGAGGCGCGTTGATACGCGAGCTGCTAGCAGGGTTCACTACCCCCAGTGTTTCGCTGGTATACACCGCTTTTACGCCGGGCACAGCCAGCGCGGCGGAAATATCGCTAGAGACAATACGAGCGTGCGCATAAGGACTGAGAACCAGTCGAGCATGCAGCAGACCCGCTACCTGGAGGTCGCCCGCATAGCGAGTGCGCCCCAATACTTTATCTATGCCATCCTGGCGGCGTGTTGGCTGGCCGACAGTAGAGTATGGTGAAGTCTTATCAATCATCTGTGTCATCTCCTGGTGGACGCGATAAATAGAGTCCCTACAAAATGTAGCGCATATAAGGGAGCTAAGATAGACCTTGCCGCCTGGCGCGAATCTGCTCGCTATGTTCCTCGAAGTGATGCCAGGTCGCTCCAGGCACCCATATGCGTATATAGTTGCTCCATTGTTCGGGACTCAATGCAGAGAGCAAGCCGAAGAGTTGGTAGTGAGACGTCTCGAAGAGTGCAATGCTTTGCTGCAAAGAGAGCGCCTGTAATCCAGCCTCCCACTGATCATTGAGCGCGAGGGCATCTCGATAATCCTTGCCGGAGCGCTCGCTGCGCAGGTGGATTTGAAATTCTTCCAGGCATACCTCTTCCCAGTGACCAATGTGCGCCATTACATCCTTTACCGACCACTTGCCCACTGCGCCCGGAGCTGTAAGTTCAGCATCGCTCAAGCCAAAGATGGCTGAGGTGAGCGCTACTCGCGATGAGACGATATGCGCCAGGATTTCCCGCGGCGCGCGTGTATCTTTTGCCATAGCTTTTCTCCAGTGAAATACAAAGGATGCCCAGAATGAGTGTAGCACCTGGAACGTAGTGGAAGCAAGCAAAGCAATAAAACACGACCCTTGCGATCGCCATGCTAAATTATGTCTAAGATAAATCACGTTAATATCACAATGGAAGCGCCCCCCTTACAAATCGCTATTTTTATGCTATAATGTCGTGTAAGTAAGTTCACCAATAAATCAGGTGAAATTGCTCGACTCCATCAGATCTGAAAGGAGGATAGTTGGCCTAACGGACTACTTGTGCATGTTATTCTCCACCCACTTCAGCAAGTCTTGTAGCGTATTGATTGCCCTCTCAGGGCGAGCATGAAGCCATCCACAGGATTGTGGATGACATGTCCTACCTATCTTCGGACAAGGCTGTCCGCGACAAGCAGTTACGCGGGCGACGCGCCTGCGTCAACGCGATGTGTACCAACATTCGTACATGTTTTGCAAGTCTTTTTATGAAAGGTGGGAACCTTTATGGCAGATGTTTCAGTAGAACGCTCCGAATCAAGAGCGCTTCCCCTTGGCGACCCCGCTCCTCTTGGCCTTAGCGGCTTTGCACTTACTACATTTGTCCTCAGCGCCTCCAATGCCGGATTCCTTTTCACATTTGGCAATGGAGGAGCCATCGTTGCTGCAACGGCTATATTCTATGGTGGCATCGCCCAGTTGCTTGCCGGCATGTGGGAGTTCCGAAACGGTAACACTTTCGGCGCAACCGCCTTCACCTCCTACGGAGCATTCTGGCTTGCTCTCGGCGTAGTCCTTTTTCCTCCGTCAGGCATCGCTGCCGCCCTTGTTAAGGAAGGAGATATCAACACCGCAATTGGCGTCTTCCTCCTCGGATGGACGATTTTTACCGGCTTTATGTTCCTGGGAACGCTCAGGCTAAGTGGCGCCCTGGTGGGTGTTTTCGGCTTCCTGTTCCTGGCTTTCCTGTTCCTGACAATTGGGAAGCTGGGCGGATCCAACACTATGTACCAGGTCGGCGGCTGGCTCGGCATTATCACCGCCCTGGTGGCCTGGTATACCGCGGCGGCTGGAGTTCTCGCTAAAACCAACTCGGCGATCAGGTTGCCCACGTTCCCGTTGGGTTAGTGTAGTCTGCAACGTGAGTTGCGCTTGAAGGCCTCCGGTCACTAGAAGCAGGTTTGTATGAAGCAGTGAGAAGCTGTGCAGATGCCCAGATCGTGCGGTGCATGGCTTCTTACCCTGCACAAGGGTGGCCGGAGGCTTTCAGGATTGTATATCGTATCACGATACTTTTGGATGGCTTCGTTCCATTCAAGTCTATTTCCAAAGAGGTATGGAGTATGTCAAGTCACGAGGAATGGAGCCGGGCGATGCGCGCCATCTGGCTCCTCAATACCATCGAAGTAGATTTAAGCCACCTCGGCATACCATTGATGCGTGTTCCTTCCAGCATGCGCGACCTCGGTGATGCGCTCAATTCGATGAGCGAGCAGGATCGTCAACTAATCGAAGATGAGCTCAGCCACGCCCATGCATCACTCGCGCAGGTGGTCGGCGAACTCCAGGCGGGTATGGCAGAAATCGAGACAGTACTTCGCCAGGAAACGCAGGTAGCGCAGGTAGAGAAGTCGGAGTTCGTGTCAAGGGAAGACATTACGGAGAGTACAAGGAGCGTAGTATGGCAGAAATCATGACCGCACGCGAGGCGGTAAAACGGTATATCCACACAGGAACACAGGTTTGCTGGGGTGGTTTTAGCTATACCCGGCGCCCTTACACTATCGCGCGCGAGGTAATTCGCCAGCGCGATCGCATTAAGCACCACTTCTGCACTATGAATGGCGGAGCTTCTATCGAAGAAGCTCTCGCTGCCAACGACCTGATTTCGAGACTGGAAACAACGTATGTCGGTCTGGAGGGCATTCAGCCTGTCGCCAACAGCATTCGCCGCCGCGTCCAGGACGGCTCTATCCCCTTATTTGAGGATTACAGCAACTATGGCTATGCCACACGCACTATCGCAGGCCGCTTCGGCTGGCCTTTTGCCCCTCTGATGGCCGAACTTGGCAGTGACGTGCCTGAGTATGATGTCTTTGGCAAGGCGGGACTGCGCGGTAGAAATGCTGACGGCAGCTGGATCGATCCACGCATTCCACCCAAGAAACTCGCGATCATCGATGACCCGTTCGATGGCTGGGGGCTGCGTCCGCATGCGTTTGAGGGCGGCGATACAACCGCTAACAAAACCAACGCGGTTGATCGCGTGCGCGAATCCGACAAATACACGGGTAAGAAAGGCGTGAAGGTCATCCTCGTGCCGCCAATTCTGCCTGAAGTTACGGTCATCCGCGCGCAGCGTGTAGCTGTAGACGGCACAGTACGCATGGAAGGTATCAACGGGCCAGACGCGGAACAGGCCATGTGCGCCAAATACCTGATTGTGGAGTGCGAACAAATTGTGCCATCCGACGAACTGCGCGCCGCTCCCGAACTGAATCACCTGCCCGCACACATCACCACCGTCATCGTCGAGCAGCCTTTTGGAGGTTATCCCTCGGCTGTGCCAAATTACTACGATTATGACTGGGACTGGTGGGTGAGCTATGGCCGCACCAATCGCAAGAGTAAAGAGGAAGTCAGGGACTGGTGGACCAAGCACGTCGTGGAGACCGAGGATGACTGGGATTACCTGCAGCGAATCGTAGGAATGAAACGCCTGTTTGAACTGCGCGCCACCCCCGCCTATGGGTACCGCGCTGACCTCAAACGACCCATGTAGAACGAACGTAGAACAGGAGCATACGATGGAACAAATTTCAGAAGAAGCCTACGATGCATACCTCAAAGAGCGTGGACTAACACGCAAGCAGTATACCTCAATGGAGTTACTGGCCGTAGCTGCCGCGCGTGAAGTACCCGACGGCGCCTTTGTCTTCGCCGGCACAGGCCTGCCTCTGCTGGCATCCATGCTGGCCCAGTTCACCGTCGCACCCAACATGACCTTGATTATGGAAGCAGGCATAGTGGGGCCACGAGTCGAACACCTGCCCATCTCGGTCTCAGACCCACGCGGCTGCCTGCATTCCAGCATGGTCTCCAACATGGCCGATACGTTTGGCACGACCGCCATGCGTGGTTATTGTACGGTCGGCATGCTGGGTGGCGCTGAATGCGACATGTACGGGAACCTGAACTCGACCATTATCGGCGGCTACTGGCCCGGCGGCGTCTCCGGCACCGGTCACGGCCCGCACGTGCGTTTCGCGGGCAGCGGCGGAGCGAACAACATCGCATCGTTCGCCGACAAAGTGCTGGTAACAATGGTGCAGGAAGCGCGTCGTTTCCCAGAGCGCGTCGAGTACCTGACCAGCGTAGCGGGTGCGCGCGGCCCACGCGAAAAGAAAGAGTCGCGCTGGGACTATGGACTCGTGCGCGGCGGTGAGTTGGTCATGATTAGCGACCTGTGCATCATGCGCAGCAACCAGAAGACAGGTCTGCTGGAACTCGACGCTGTCTTCCCTGGCGTGAGCGTCTCAGATGTAGTGAACAATACCGGCTGGAAACTCGATACCAGCAGGGCCAAAGAGTTCAAACCACCCACCGAAGAAGAACTGAAGGCAGTGCGCATGCTGGTTGACCCCAGCCGCATCTACCTGGGCCGCAAGAGCAAACGCGAAGCAGCGGCACAGCAGAAGTAACTGGCGCGTCCAGGGCAGGGGCAAGCCCGGCCCGTACCCTATACGGATCGGCGTTATGTTTCGTATAGGATACGGGCCGGGCTTGCCCTTGCCCTGGAAAGTCTTGCTGCAAAAACAACCCTCTTTTTAAGAATAGAAAGGCACCGCTATGAAACTACGCTTTGGCATTAAAACAGCACCGCAGAATACTACTTATGAAGAAATGCAGCGCGTCTGGCTGGAAGCCGACACGGTTCCATCGATAGAACATGCCTGGCTCTTCGATCATTTCATGCCCATTAGCGGGGATAACACAGGCCCCTGCCTGGAGGGCTGGTCGCTACTAAGCGCGTTTGCCGCGCTGACCAAACGCTTGCGCGTGGGAGTGATGGTCACAGGCAATACCTATCGCCATCCGGCTATACTCGCCAACATCGGTGCGACGGTTGATATTATTTCACACGGCCGCCTGGATTTTGGCATTGGCGCAGGCTGGAACGAGACCGAGCATACCGCCTATGGCATCCCTCTTTATGGAGCGGGCGAACGCATCCGGCGACTTGGGGAAGCGTGCGAGGTAATTAAGCGCATGTGGACAGAAACTGCGCCCGATTTCGACGGCCAGTATTATCAAATCAAACAGGCGTATTGCGAGCCCAAGCCTGTTCAGAAACCTTATCCGCCTTTCGTGATCGGAGGCAGCGGCGAGAAGTTGACCCTGCGCATAGTGGCACAGTTCGCGAACATCTGGAATTACGTCGGCGGCACCATCGAGAATTTCCAGCATAAATGCGACATTCTGGATAGCCACTGCGCCGCCATCGGACGCGACCCCAAAACCATCGAGCGTTCCGTCCAGTTCTTCGTCAGTCCAAACGACCTGAAGTCAACACGTGACCAGGTGCGCAGCTTCATCAACGCAGGCGCAACTCACCTGGTAATGGGCTTACGTATGCCCTATCCTGAAGGCATCGTCCACCGCATAGGGGAAGAGATCGCAGAGCCGCTGATAGCGGAATTTGAGGGGCGATAGATAGCAATTCTAAATGAGATCGTTACGGTAGGGCCGATCCGATAATTTCGGCAATAGAAGACATACCCTCTTGTTGGAGAAACGCCTCAATGCCCTCGATGATCTCAACCCCCGCGCGCGGGTTGACAAAATTCATGGTGCCTACCTGGATGGCTGACGCGCCCGCCATAAGAAATTCGAGCGCATCGCTGCTATTGCCAATGCCGCCAACGCCGATAATTGGTACACGGGGATATGCCGGGCGCAGCTCGCACGCCACCTCGTACACCATGCGCAAGGCGATGGGTTTGATCGCCGGACCGGACAGACCGCCGGTGACGTTACCAAGCGTGGGGCGACGTTTGCGCGTATCAATAGACATACCGTTGATGGTATTAATGAGCGAAATTGCATCCGCACCCGACGCGGCTGCCGCGACGGCGGTTGGGCGCGCATCACCGCTGTTGGGCGAAAGCTTCACAATGATGGGCAATGTAGTAGTACGGCGCACGGCTGCTGTGACTTCCGCAACTGCCTGCGGGTCTGCGCCAAAGACGGCCCCTCCTGCACGCAAGTTGGGGCAGGAGACGTTAAGCTCGATGCCTGCTATACTCGCGACACCCTCGATGGTTTCGGCTATCTCGACAAATTCTTCGACGGTTTCGCCAGCGATATTAACGATGACGGGCGTCTGCCAGTTTGCCCATGTCGGGGCGTATTTTTTCAGTACGGCATGCACACCAGGATTCTGCAAACCAATGGCATTGAGCATACCCGATGCCGTCTCAAGCGTGCGCGGGTGTTCATTGCCAGCGCGAGCGTACAGAGTAGTGCCTTTACAGATGATAGCGCCCAGCCGGTGTATCCCGGCGATCTTCGCATATTCGACGCCATAGCCGAAGGTGCCAGCCGCCATCATGACCGGGGTTTTCAGCAGTAAGCCGCTTTTATGTTGTGGGGCAAGTTCTATTTGCAGGTTCATGACTTTATTATACCTATCTTGCTTCCTGTACATTTTTAAGCTTCCAGGAAAAAAAGATTAGCGATACCGGTTAATTTCTGCATGCAAGTGTTCAGTTGCTTTTCTGGCTACCTGCGCGAAATCGCTATCCCGCGAGGCGAAGATGATGCCGCGCGACGAGTTGATAATCATGCCCCGGCCTCGACTATCTTGCCCGGCTTTGACGGTAGCAGCCACTTCGCCGCCCTGCGCGCCGATGCCAGGGATCAGGATAGGCATATCGCCAACGAGCGAACGCACGCGCCTCAACTCTTCGGGATAGGTTGCCCCAACGACTACAGAGCAATTACCATTACCATTCCAGCGCTGCGCGACATGGCGCGCTACAACCTGGTAAAGCGGCTCTTGCTGCGGGCCGACCTGCAGGTCTTGAAACTCGCCGGAGCCTGGGTTGGATGTTTTGACCAGGACGATAATGCCCTTTTCTTTGCGCGCCAGGAATGGAGCCAGAGCCTCTCTTCCCAGATAAGGATGTACAGTGATAGCATCCACGCCGATTTCGTCGAAGGCGGATTGCACATAGCCCAGGTTGGTACTGCCGATATCGGCGCGCTTGGCGTCCAGAATGACGGGAATATGGGGATAGGTCACCTTGATATATTGTACCGTTCTGATTAGTGCGCGAAAGCCTGCCTCTCCATGAGCTTCATAAAATGCAGCATTGGGTTTATAGGCACAGACGAGATCATGCGTCGCGTCGATGATCTCGCGGTTAAAATGAAATAGAGCGTCCTCAACCGAACGCGCGGCTTTGATTACTTCGGGAAGCCTGTCATAATCCGAATCGAGGCCAACACAGATGAAGTTGTCTCGCTGCCAGCAAGCTTCGAGCTTCGTAATAAATGTTATGTCGTTGGTTGGCTGCTGCATTATTTTTTACCCCACCAAAAAGCTTTTCCCTTTACCCAATTCTGTGCTGACCGGCACGTTCGCCTTGCACAGCGGGCATGCTCCGGGCGCATAGGTATCCAGATCGATGGAGACCAGCGCCGAAACTATTACGCCGCACACGTCCGTGGGACGCACGTTGCCGCGATTGCACAGCGCGCTCAATCCCATGACATTCCCGCCAAGACTGCGCACCAGTTCGATCACCTGGCGCGCGGAACCGCCCGTCGTCAGCACATCTTCCACTACCAGGATATTTTTGCCCGCGATGTGCTGGTTATAGCCGCGACCAAAGAAGAACTGCTTTTCAAGACCATCGGATGCTTTTTCAGCGTAGACTGCCAGCGTTTCACCATCTGTCCGTCTCTTGTTGAGGTGATGCGCAGCCCATTGCGAGAGCACAATACCGCCCAATACCGGTCCGACCACCACGTCGATCTGCTCGGGATTATAGCGGCCAACCATCAACTTGCACAATGCGGATATAGTTTCTGTGTGCAGATACACTGCATCTTTGTTGATATAGACCGAGCTATGCCGGCCAGAAGTATAGACAAAGTGGCCCCCGGTGACAATAGCACCCACGTCGGTAAACATTTGCATGATGTGGGCATCGTTCATGTTGCTTGCCTCCCTGCATCCTTAAATCACTGTCGTATCAACCATTGTCCTCGCGGTTCATCAATAATAGTACCATCCTGATAGACAAGGTTGCCACGTAAAAAAGTCGCAGCAGGTTTACCTCGTAATGCCATACCCTCAAAGGCTGACCAGCGGTTTTTGGTGAACAGGTCTTCTTTACGCACTTTCCAGCTTTTGTGCGTATCCACTACCACGATATCGGCGTCCTTCCCAATCGCCAGCGATCCTTTTTGCGTGAAGCCAAAGATACGCTCCAGGTTGGTCGATGTCACCTGTGCGATACGCACTAACCCTTCCTCAAGCGTTTCGCCGCCAAAATGCCTGATCCAGTTGGTGATTAAGGCGGGCAGAGCTTCCTGAAAACCGGGCAGGCCGGAAGCGACATCCCAGACACTTGCTTTCTGCTTCTCCTCCAATGTATGCGGCGCGTGATCGGTGACGACCGTATCGATCTTGCCATCGCGCAGCAATTGCCACAGGCGATACTGGTCAGAGGGCGAGCGCAGCGCCGGGGCAATATTGATGAGGTTTCCATACTGCGCGTAGTCGTCGCTGTTGAAAGCGAGATGCACAGTAGTCGTTTCACCATACACATCGACGCCGATGCTTCTGCCAAATGCGACGGCAGCAAACTCTTCCGGCGTGGAGAGATGCAGCAGGTAGAGCTTGACGCCGAACTGCCGGGCCAGCGCGATCATTTCCAGTACCGATGTCAACACCACCGCTGTATTGCGGGACTCCGTCCACGCGGCAGGATCGTGTCTACCCAGCGTATCGCGATAATGAGCAGTGAAGTAATCGATGAGTTCCTGGTTTTCGGCATGCACAAGCATCATGATGTTGCGCTGACCCGCGATCTCAAAAATGCGCGCGATATCGCGTAAATGGGGAATAGTAGTGGGCGTGGTAGCATGACCCGCCGCGAATAGTTTGAATGAAGTGATAAGCGCCGGGTCAACCTCGCGCAGCTCAGCGACATCCTGCAGTGACGTACCCATATTGATGGCAAAATCGGTGTAGCACCTGCCCGTATAACGCTTTACCTGCTCTTTCACCCGCTCTATAGTAGTCGTTGGTGGACGCGTGTTAGGCATATCGAAGATGGTAGTAAATCCCCCGGCAAGTCCCGCACGCGAACCATGCGGAATGTCCTCTTTGTAATCTAACCCAGGCTCGCGCAAATGCCCATGCACCTCGATCAGGCCGGGCAGCAAATATTTCCCACGAAAATCGTAGGTGGCATTGCCGGAAAATCCTTCGCTTATGCTCACAATCTTGCTATCAACTATTTCCAGCGTTCCCTCAATTACGCGATCAGGCAGCACAATCGATCCGGTTATGGTTGTAGGCATGGGTTAGCTCCTCTGCTCATCAACAGCTACCAGGGCGGGGACAAGCCCACGCCCTGGTAATTTGCCTCACCTATACTCATTCCATCCTTTGATTGAAATACTCGCCAGGTCTGTTTTAATGATTGCGCTGATAAACAGGCGCGCTTGCTTGATTTTGGTGAACAGGGGTACGTTGTGGTCAACAGCGTAGCGGCGCATGGCGTAGTCGTCATCGACTTCCTTCTTGACGTAGCCATCAACTATGTTGATAGCAAGGTCGATCTTGTTGTCCTGGAAATAGGCCAGCACGTTGGGGTACTTCTGCTCGTGAAGTTTGTAGAGCATGGTTGCCTCGATGCCATTAGCCTGGAAAAAGGCGCATGTCTTCTCAGTCGCATATAATGGGATGCCCAGCGTACTCAAGAGGCGCGCGCTCTCAAGAAACTTGAGCTTCTTTTCATCACCACCCAGGCTGATAAAGATGCCTTTACGGGGTATCCTGCCGCCTGTAGCAAGAATGGCTTTCAGATAGGCTTCCTCCAGGTCTTCGCCAAAGCAGGCTACTTCTCCGGTCGAGGACATTTCGACGCGCAGGATGGGATCGGCGCCGGTCAGCCGCGCGAATGAGAATTGTGGCGCTTTGACTGCCGTGTATGCTGGTTTCGGCACCTGCGCCACTGGAATATCGCCGCTGCTAAAGAGCGCATCCACAAAGAGTTCGATAAAGTTGACACCGGTCACTTTTGAGATGAAGGGGAAGGTGCGCGAGGCCCGCAGGTTAACCTCAATCACATAAACCTGGTTATCTTTCGCCAGAAACTGAATGTTAAATGGGCCGGTAATTTCCAACGCGCGGGCGATGGCGCGGCCTGCGACCTCAATATTGCGCATGGTCTCCTGGTTGAGTGTTTGCGGCGGCAGCACAATCGTGGCATCGCCCGAATGCACCCCGGCATTCTCGATGTGTTCAGAGATGACAAAGGCCTTGACTTCACCGCGCTGTGCCACCGCGTCCAGTTCGATCTCCTTGACCTTCTCGAAGAACCTGGAGACGGTCACAGGATATTCGGGCGAAACAGCCGCGGCTTCCCGCGTATACTGCTCCAATTCTTCCGGCGTATAACAGATCTTCATGGCATTGCCGGAAAGCACATACGATGGCCGCACCAGCACCGGGTAGCCGACGCGCTCAGCAAACTCTTTTAGTTCCACCAGGTTAACCAGCATTTTCCATTCCGGCTGGCGGATGCCAAGCGTGTCCAACAGCCCGGAAAACTTGTTGCGATCTTCTGCCTGGTCGATATGCGCGGCATCGGTACCCAGCAGCCTGAAGCCATACTTCTCCAATGCTTTCGCGCGATTATTGGGCGTCTGCCCGCCAACAGAGACAATTACGCCGTGTGGCGACTCGAACTCGCAGATATCGGCGATACGCTCAAAGGTGAGTTCTTCAAAGTAGAGACGGTCAGAGGTGTCATAGTCCGTGGAAACGGTTTCAGGGTTGCAGTTCACTACGATCGAACGCTTATGGTGCTTTCTGAGCGCCTCAACCGCGCTGACGCTGGACCAGTCAAATTCAACGGACGAACCAATGCGATACGGACCGGAACCGAGAATAATCACGCCGTTGTCACCCAGTGGCACGGCATCGTGATGCTGCCCATTATAGGTCATATAGAGGTAGTTGGTTTCTGAGGGGAACTCAGCCGCCAGCGTATCGATCTGAAATACCGAGGGGGTCACATCAAGCGTTTTGCGCAGCGCGCGTACCTCTAACCCGGTTTTGCCCACCAGTTCGCCAATGCGCTTATCAGAAATACCCACCTGTTTCAGGGCCAACAGGCGCTCCGCCGAAAGGTCTGTTTCGATGCGCAGAGCCTGCTCGATAGCGACAATGTGCTTGATGCGCTGCAAAAACCAGGGGTCTATGCCGGTAATCTCCGCGATTTCATTGACGCTTACACCGCAGCGCATAGCGAGCGCAAGCGCAAACATGCGCTTTGGTGTAGGCGTGTACAGGTAGCGGGTGATATTTTCGGCCACAGTCCCGTTATTGTCGCTATTGGCGAAAACTTTCTCAGATGTTGCGCCCTCAAAATCCAGGTCGAGCATGCGAATGGCTTTTTGATAGGCTTCCTCGAAGGTGCGGCCAATGCCCATGACCTCGCCGACCGACTTCATGCCCGTGCCGATGGTTTCATCCACACCTTTGAACTTCTCCAGGTCCCAGCGCGGTATCTTCACCACTACATAGTCCAGGCTGGGTTCAAAGCAGGCGCGTGTCACGCCGGTGACGCGGTTAGTCAGTTCGATCAGGCCATAGCCGAGCGCAAGTTTAGCAGCGACGTATGCCAAAGGATAGCCGGTAGCCTTACTCGCCAGCGCGGAACTGCGCGAGAGGCGCGCATTCACCTCAATGACATAGTAGGCGGACGTTTTAGGATTGAGCGCGAACTGCACATTGCATTCCCCAACGATATCCAGGCTTCTTACGATGGCCGTCGAAGCAGCGCGCAGCATATGATATTCGCTGTTGGTAAGCGTCTGGCTGGGTGCGATGACAATCGACTCGCCGGTGTGTATGCCCAGCGGGTCCATATTCTCCATGTTGCAGACGGTGATGCAATTGTCGTAGCGGTCGCGCACTACTTCATATTCGACCTCTTTATAATGATGCAGGTACTGCTCGATCAAGACCTGGGGCGTAAAGGCCAGCGCGCCGGAAACAATCTGTCGCAACTCCTCGCTGTTGCGCGCGATGCCCGATCCCTGACCGCCCAGCGCGAAACCTGCGCGCACCATCACGGGAAAACCGATTTCCTGGCCGATACGCAGAGCATCTTCGAGTGTTTCGGCGCTGTGGCTCTGCGGCGTTGGTACATTGATAGCATACAGGTGCTGCGCGAAGGCCTGCCTGTCCTCGGTCAGCATGATGGCGGAGATAGGCGTTCCCAGGATGCGCACGTTGTATTTCTCCAGCACGCCGCCCTGGAAAAGCTCGATGCCACAGTTGAGCGCGGTTTGCCCGCCGAAAGAAAGCAATATGCCATCGGGTTGTTCCTTAGCGATGATCTTTTCCACGAAAAAGGGTGTGACGGGTAAAAAATAGACCTCATCTGCCAGCAGCTTCGAGGTCTGGATAGTGGCGATGTTGGGGTTGACCAGCACCGTCTTGATGCCCTCTTCTTGTAATGCCTTAAGCGCCTGCGAACCCGAATAGTCGAACTCGCCGGATTGCCCTATCTTGAGCGCGCCAGCTCCCAGGACCAACACTTTCTGCAACTTGTTCACATTAGCCTCTTACCTTCTGGAGAAAGTAGTCAAAGAGCCATTCTGTATCCACCGGACCCGGCGTGGCTTCGGGATGAAACTGCACCGAGAAGAACGGGTACTCGATGTGATGTATACCCTCGTTGCTGCCGTCATTGGCATTGACGAACCATGACACAAAATCGGGCGGCAGCGTTCCCACGGCGAAGCCATGATTCTGTGTGGTGATGTAGCAGCGCTTCGTGCCATCCAGCACACAGGGTTGGTTCTGGCTGCGATGCCCGAATTTCAGCTTATAGGTATCGCCGCCAGCCGCCAGGGCCAGCAATTGATGACCCAGGCAGATGCCGAAGACGGGGATGCGCCGTTGCAACGCGGCCTGTATGGTATGGATAGTTTTCTGCGCCATCTTCGGATCGCCAGGCCCATTGGAAATCAGTATGCCATCAAAGCTGAAATTTGTCGCGGGCGAGAAGAGGTCATATTCCCAGGGGACCGTGATAACTCGCGCATTTCTGGCGAGCAGTGAGCGCGCGATGTTGCGCTTGGCTCCGCAGTCAATCAGCGCTATGGTGGTGTCGCCTGTTCCCTGTTCCAACACTCGCTTCGTCGAAACACGCGCAACAAGGTTCTCCAGGTTGGGATCGTAGAATGGGATATCCGTATCAAAAATGATCTTGCCCAGCATGGCTCCATGCTCGCGGATATGCTGCGTGAGCAGGCGTGTATCTTTAATTTCAAGCGCAGGTATCTTTTCACTCCGCAGCCATGTTCCCACGTTCATAGTACTCTGCGCGTGCGATGGAAGATCGATATAGTTCGAGACGACCAGGCCGCAGATGTGTATACAGTCACTTTCCCAGCAGCGCTGCTCCGGCACACCATAGTTCCCAATGATAGGGTAGGTCATGACCAGGATCTGACCGCTAAACGAGGCATCGGTGAGCGCCTCTGGATAGCCCACCATGCCTGTGCCAAAGACTACCTCGCCTGATGTTGGTCCCTGATAACCGAAAGATGTACCTTCAAAGATAGTTCCATCTTCCAGTATCAGTTTGCCCCTGCGTGGGTAAATGCTGCTCAGTAACGTTTCAGGCGAGGACTGTTCTTCAACCAGCACATTTTGAGCTACTATGTTGTTCTGTCCTGTCATGTTACGCTCTCCCAAGTATCTGCGCCAGCAAAGCCATACGAATATACAAACCATTGCGAATCTGATCGCGGAAGTACACCGCGCGGTCATCGGCATCAACGGCGGGATCAATCGTACTTACCCTGGGCAGTGGATCCATTACAATCGTATTTTTGCCTGCGCGGGCGCGAAGCAGTTCTGGTGTCACAATAAAGCCCTGCTGCATCACAGCTTCATACTCTTGCGGCGAAGCGAAACGCTCTTTCTGAATGCGCGTCCAGTACCAGAGATCACAGTACGCCGGGATATCCCTTTCGTTGTCGATCTCCATAATGCTGATACCACGCTCGCCCCAGCAAAAGATGTCAGCCCGCTTGAGTCGCAGTTGCTCAGGTGAGAGCAGGTACACGCGGTTGTTTTCAAACAGCGACAACCCACTAATCATGGAATGGATGACTCGGCTGTTGAGTGGATCACCCGCAAGCAGGAG
>DATGGW010000377.1:0-2826 GCA_035308345.1 Ktedonobacteraceae bacterium
AGCCAGGAATTGCACGACCGGAAATATCAGATCTATTTCTTACACGATCTGGGCAATTTTCTGACGATGGCTGGAGAGTTCAATCGCGCTCGCCAGGCTTTCCAGGAGGCACTGGAACTTGCCCCCCAGGTGAATCATGCAAACGCCTGGTTCCCACTCTGCGGTCTGGCACACATCGCCCATATTCAGGGTGAATACGATACCGCGCTGGACTTCTCCAATGACTATCTTCGTCGTTGCCGGGAGGGTAGTGATACGCGCAGTCTGGTCATTGCGCTCCACCTCCACTCCTTCTATGCGCGGTTGAATGGTAAGCTAGACCAGGCGTACGCGGATACCAGCCTCGGCCTGCAACTGCTGACCGGGAAATTAACGGGCGCACATCGGTTGCAATTACAGGTGGAGGCGGAGTTTGCCCGCGTCCAGGGCCATTATACGCAATCGCGGGAGTATATCGAGACGTTAGCCAGCATCATTGAGGAGAAGTGTGATTTGTACATGCTGGCCGATACCCTGTTCGATCAGGCGTGCTATGCGCAGCAGCAGAGGCAACATGAAGATGTGCGCAATTTAGCGCAGCGCGTCATCCAGGTAGCGACGCACATCGGTTCCCCCCATTTTCAGTCCCGCAGTATCCAGTTGTTACAGCAACTACCACCTCATATCGCCCCGATGGGACTCGTCTCTCCGTAGGGGCAATCCCTAGACGTGTAAAAGGTCGATTAGCCAGAGGGCGACCAGGAAGAAGATGCTCAGGCTGATGACGGCTATAATGGGGTCGAGCAAGGGGGCGCTGACCAGGCTTCCACGCAGGTGCAGGCGTTGGAAGAGAGTGGGCAGTGCCAGACCGCAAATGGCGGCTATCAACAATGTAAAGCCGAAGCCCAGACCAAGTGCGACCGCCAGTTGCGGGGAGCGGAACAAGAACCAGGTTAGCAAGCCAACAACAACGCTGGCCAGCACCCCGCCGACTGTACCCAGACGCAGCTCGCGGAAGATGCCGCGCCAGAAATCGCTTCCTCCGGCGGAACGCAGTTGCCAACCCGCAACGCTGAGCGCCTGGGTGCCGATGCTGCCGCTTGAGAGCAAGAGCATGGGCATGAAGAAGATCAGGCCGTTGAGGGCGATATGCGAACGCAGACCGGCCATCAGACCACCAGAAGGGATACTGGTAGTGCTGAAGTTTAGCACGGGGCTGAAAAGCTGGTAGAGCAGCAGCGCCAGGACAAATCCTGCGATCACGTTTACAGCCAACCACGTCACACGGCTCAGGGCGGCACGCCAGGAAAAATGCTCCTCTTCCTCAAATTCTTCAACGCTGGCGCCAGCGATTTCTGAGAAGTCTTCCGCCTGCTCTTCGTGAATGACGTCGATGACATCGTCTACCGTGATCAGACCTACAAGGCGGTTGTTCTCATCGACAACCGGCACGCCCAGCAGGTCATACCTGGAGATGAGGCGGGCCACCTCCTCCTGATCGGCCTTGATCTGGACCTTGATGACATCGCTATCCATCAGGTCTTGCAGCAGGGCTGTTGGCTCGGCTACCACCAGCTGGCGCAGCGAGACCACGCCCGTTAAGTGCTGTTCGCCATCGACAATGTAGAGATAGTAGATCATTTCCAGATGGGCCGAATGTTGGCGCAGGTAGACGAGCGCGTCTTCGACGGTCAGGTCTTGCGCCAGCGATAGCACCTCGGTCGTCATGATACCGCCCGCTGTCTCCGCGCCGTAGCGCAACAACTCGCGGATGGGCAGCGACTCGTTGGCAGGCATGAGGCTCAAGAGGCGTTCGGCCTCATCCTCCGGCAGGTCCGCCAGGATGTCGGCGGCATCGTCCGGTGGCAGCATTTCCAACAGATCGGAGGCCCGTTCGGGATCAAGTTCGCTCAGGATATCGTACTGTAACGAGGACTCAACTTCGTTGAGCGCGTCCGCCGCGGTCTCGGTATCCAGACGTTCCAGCATAGCGCCTGCCTCTTCCGCGTCAAGCTGTTCGAGGATGTCGGCGATGTCGGCAGGGTGCAGGTCTGCCAGTTTGGTGTGGCTGACATTCAGTTGCACCAGCGGCACGACGCCGCTGACGCCAACATTGGCGCCAGTACTAGAGCTGGCGCCTGCCAGAGCAGGCATCAACTGACCGGTTGTTCCCGCTCCAGCCCTGACGACCTGGATTGGCTCGACATAGTTCCAGGTAATCGTGCGTTCGGCCAGATGCACAGGCAGAATACGCAAGAAACGCCCGACTTGCTCGATAGAGGCGAGAATACCCATACGGCGCAGCAACCCACTGAAACTAATATCGACTCCGACCAACCGTGCCGTCTTCTTAATTTGAGCTAATTTCAGATCATTGACTTTTACAACGCGAAATCCCTGCGTATCTACTATCTGCTTATCCAGAATATCACGCTTCAATAACAGTTCATCAGATTGAGGAATATAAGTTTCTATTTGTGGCTGTCTGACCACGAGGTGTATTTTATCTTCCTCGAGGTTATTGACTTGAAACCAGGGAATAATAGTATCATTATGGCCGTTGCCGGGCGTCGAATGAACCACCAGCGCGGTGACAACGGGAAAAGTCTCGTGTAATGTGACACAGATGTCACGCAGGACGCCCAGGCGTCGGCCTTCAATATCGTAAATGCTCTGGCGAAGCAGAGCGCTGAAGAAAATCATGAGTATCACCACCTTTTCGAGCGTAATAGCATCCGCGAACTTTTCCACAGCAGTGTGGAAAAGTGGAAAACCAATCTTTCCCCGTAATACTTGTTACAGGGAATTTGCGCACGTTGAAGCGAGACACACGGAAGAGACGAGAAG
>DATGGW010000378.1:0-4193 GCA_035308345.1 Ktedonobacteraceae bacterium
AGCACATCCTTCATGGCTCTCAGCTCTCCATCAGGCAGAAGGATTTCTGCTCTCTTAGCAAAAAGCGCGAGCATTGAACGAGCCAATGGAGTCATTTGAGCTAAAAGTGCAGCTCGTTGCGCATTCCGTGGGATATTGGGGACGAAAGCGCGGAGTATGTGCAAGTCTGGGGAACCGATATGCATTCAGTGATGTCAGATGGTGATGCTGAACCTATTAGTAAGTGCCGCGCGCTCTGGCTGTGGCTGACAATCGGAATTATTGGAGTTCATTCGCAGAGGTTTTCTGCATAGCCTCATCAAGATCATGGCTTACAAGCATATATCCAACGCCAGGGATGGTGAGAATGTAGGTTGGATTACTGGGATCCGGCTCAATCTTATAGCGTAAATGGCGAATATACACTTTGAGCAAGCTGGAATTTTCAACGTTGTTGACTCTCCATATGTAGGAACCAATCTGGTTATCAGTACAGACGTGATTTGCATTAACAGCCAGAAAATACAGGACTACGCTTTCCATTGCGGTTAGACTGGTCGTTTTCCCATCAACGCTGACTTCCCCACGTGCTGTATCAAAACGGATGGGGCCAATCGTGATATTGGAAGAAGGCATCTCGACAAAATTAGGACGTTCTCTTCTAGCCAATGAGCTGCCTGACCATTGTGTGGGCGGTGATGCAGGATAGGCGCCTGCCCAAGTTTCCCGTCGGCTCATCGCAGAAGCGGGAGAAGTCGAGGCAAACCAGCATTTATGATGACTTTTTCGCTTGTTTGTTGAGCACATATGGTACCGAGGGGCTCATTGGCTTATCCGTGCGGTGAATACAGCCATACCAACAGCACGGTCGGCGCATACCCTCTTTGAGTTCCGTGCGCACCCGTTCCACGTGCTGCCTTCTGGTGGCTGGTTGTTTCACGGAGATCGCCCAGCAGATCCATTCATTGCGCGCAAGAGGCGTCAGCTCCTCCCATGCCGCCAGTGCCTCCGCGTCAGCAGCGAGGATGTTCCGTAAGTCCTCTGGCAAGTCGTGGACAACCCCACCGGAGATGTCATTGTTGCTCCTAGTCATACCTCTATCCTACGACAAAAGAGCCCTCTCTCGCAAGGATTACAGGGGCGAGCGCGCGTCTTCACCTGGCTGGTCTTCTCCCGTGCCGCATGTACACAAATGGGGGACAACTGTTCGCTTGTGGAGCGGCTTGATCTGAGGCCCTTGGCTGTGCTGCTCATGAGTGGGGACAAACTGCCCGCGAGACGGGCAAACTCCGCTCACTTCGTCGGGCATTCACCACTTGCTTCATTACTGCTCTTTACACAACACTCGGCACGGTGTCGGCGTAGGGGGAGATGTTGTGTCTCTGCTCAGGAGAACGTCACGCAGAAGACGGATCACGCTCCTTCTGGCCAATGACTGCCACGCTCGTGTACTGCCGGGAGGTGGGACCAGGTTCGACACGCACGACCTGGAAGCCTTCCCGTCGCATTCCCGGCAGTACCTGCTCCGCGAGCGCTGCCTGAAAGGGCGGCCACACCTCCACCTCCCCCCGCGCATTGATTTTTCCGGTGGAAAGCGTAATGATCAGCCTGCCGCCTGGCTTGAGTACGCGAGACAGTTCACTGAGGACCCGGACAGGCTCTGGCCAGAAATAGAAAGTGTGGATCGTCATGATCTTGTCGAAGGTTTGATCCGCAAAGGGCAGGGCCGTCATCGTCCCCTGAGCTAACGCTACACGTCCTACCTTCATCGCCTGAGCATTGCGCCTGGTCGCTACCCGCACCATCATCTCCGACAGGTCAATCCCCATGACGCGCCCTTGGCGGGCTTGCTCGGCAGCTAGCTTGATGCCCTGGCCTGCCCCGAAGCCCACCTCCAGAACCGTGTCCGTTGGCTCGATCTCCAGCAGGTTCAGCGTCCAGGCCGTCTCTCGCCTATGTTGGCGCACCATCCGTTCACCGGCTAACCATCCCATCAGACCATGAGGGGATTTGTATTGCCGATTCCAGAGACCTTCCAGACGTCGTTTCACCTGCATATGTGTCCTCCAGAGAGCCAAGAACTGACAGCTACTTCATCACTTCACGGTGCTTACACTCCATATTACTCAGTATCGAGGGGTCATGCAAGGGGGACTTCCAGAGGGAGTAATCTCTCTACACAACCTTTGGACTCTTCCGCATTTTTCCGTGCTACGAGAACCATCTGGCAAGATACCCTTGGAGAAGATTCGCTTCCAGAGCAAGCTCGGAGGAATGAGGCAACACTCATGCTAGAGCTTAGCACGGGAAGTGCGGAAGAGCCAACCTTTGGCATGGTGTCAAGTTTTGGCCCCTCCTCTATGCTATGATACTCATATATGATGCGCACACTCCCGCTCATGGAGGCACATCATCAGAAGCAAGGAGCAGACACCCATGACTAAACAGGCATCTCCACTCATCACTTTCTACAAACACGGCTGGGAGCACTATCAACAAGGCCTCGTCAAAACCATCGCATCGCTTTCAGCTGAACAACTTACCCTCCCTCTTGCGCCGGATCAGAGGTCGATAGGCGAGCTTCTCGACCATATGATCGGTGCGCGCTTCAATTGGTTCCACCTCTGGATGGGTGAAGGAGATCCCAACCTTGACTGGAGCGATGACCAGGACAATGACGAGCCAGCCGTATACGAGGCAGCTTCACTGGTCGCCATGTTTGAGAAGAGCTGGCACGTGATCTCCTGCGCCCTGGACCGCTGGACTTCCGCTGATCTGGAACAGCTTTTTTTCCCGCCAGCCTCTCATCAGGCATGGCTACGGAATCAAGGGTTAGAAGAAGCGCCTGCGCATACACGCCAGTGGATTGTCTGGCATGTCCTTGAACATGAGATCCACCACGGAGGCGAGCTTTCCCTGGCTCTCGGAACACATGGCCTGAAAAGTTTCTATACCTAGTGACCAGCACTTAGCCTTGCGGCTTCAAAAGCATTGACCAGACAGCTTTTGAACGCGTGTTCGAGAAAGAGCAGAACAGGCGAGAGGAGCATTTGGAGCGGCTTCTCTTGCCTATCTGGTAGAGCAGGTCTGCCTCACAGAGACGACTACTCGATCAGTTTGTGCATCCCAGCCGAGCGAGCAGCAGGCGAATCATCGCCACCTGGATCAGCGTCTCACTGGGCGGGCACCTTTCGTTCATAATCCTTGCTCATTCTCCTGAGGCGCGTGATCCAACTGAAGGTGCGCTCCACCACCCATCTGCGTGGCACAATTGGGAATGCCCAGCGTATCAACCAACAGGTGCCGCTTATGGCCCTTGACGTGTTTATGGGCATCAAAGCCGCAGATCCCAGCAGACTCCTCGACGGTCTTGACATAGCGTTGGAGACTCTTCCTCTCTGCATCAGAAAGGTTGCCTGGATACGTGGTACTCATTCCTCCAGTCTATCACATGAGGTGTCCTCTCCGCTTTCTGGAAAATGAGCAGAGGCCGCCTGGAGAGTAGCTTCTGTTGATTAACAAAACACGGTCTAAGTATCCAGCTAGTAATTTGCCAGAATACTTGTCAAGTGGATAAGTCTACGTAAGATCAGCGACAGTCAAGTAGTGAAGCACATCCTTGCTCATCTGCCAGATAGCCTCTCTGCGGCTCGCAGACATATAGTCTAGAGATTCACCCTCTCCCCTCCACCACCGCAACCTCCTCCTCCGTCAGCCCATACAACCTGTACACCACCGCATCGATCAGCCTGTCCGTCTGCGCCAACCGTTCTTTGAGGGGCAGCACCCGCTCCAGACTCACCTCGTACTCGCGCTTTATCCTGTCCAGCAACGCCGAATCGCTCAAACTCACGCCCAGGCGTCCCCTGTTCTTCTGCAAAATATCCAGCAGTTCTCCTGTGGCAAGCGGCGGCTCGCCTTTCTGGTAATCGCCAGGGTAGTCCAGCACCTTGCCCTTGCCTGTCAGCACATCTATTCCTTTGCGACCGTCTTTATCCGGTAGTATCTTGAGGGTGGCAACCAGCCAGTCCAGGAAATCGCGCTGCGCCGCGCGTTTCTCTTTGTTGAGGCGGATCATCTCCTCCGCCAGCATTGCCAGCAGGTCATGCACCACGTCCGACTCCTCCGGCTCCCTGGAAAGATGGTGATCGACAAAGCCGAGCACGCAGTCCTGGTCGTTCTTGTCCAGGCAGTAGGCGTAGAGATTCCTGGCT
>DATGGW010000379.1:0-4921 GCA_035308345.1 Ktedonobacteraceae bacterium
GAAAACCCTTTGCATTTGCCGTAGAAAGTGCGGAGGACTGTTCAAATATATCAAGGTCCTCACCCAATAGCACAGCGCCGCGCTCAGCCTGGCACAATGCAAGCACGCGCCTTAACATATTCTTTGCCAGGGGATCCAGCATCTCAAAGGCGATACTTCCGGCCTCTTGAGCCAGCGTCGCCAGGTCAATGAGGGCTGGGATAATCTCCGCAGCAAGCGGTTCTTCTAAAGGCACAAGCTGTCTGACCATGTTCATACTATCCATCAAGCAACAATAAAGCGCGACCTTACTATTCAGCCAGCAAGACAAAGAAACGGCATTTTCTTTGCATCTCGCTTGAGGTTTATTATAGAATACCAGTGTTCACATTCGTATCACGAAAAGTGATTACGTATCACAACCACGTCACAATCTAGACGAACAGTCGAGTGCGAGATGACATCTATTCACTTCAATAATATGCTTTCCCGGCTTATCAGCGTCCTCTGGAGATCGCCTCGCATGGTACAGTTCCGTCAAATGATGTCCCGCTGGCAAAAATTACCATACGCTGGACTCTTCGTACTGGTATTTGGCACGGCGCTGGCAACCCTTTTCATCATGGCTTTTGATCGCTCCGTTGTGCTCCTTGTGAATCCCGGATTGGTCTATCTCCCCATTGTCGCTATGCTCGCCTATCACTGGAAATGGCCGCTGGCGGTTACCGCAGCAGTGATACAGCTTTTCTGCGTCTATTTTTTCTTCATAGCCCCCACGGACCGCTTCAAACTATTTGCCGGGCAAACAGCCGCGCAGATCATCGTCCTGGCCGCCGTAATGAGCTTTGTGTTAGCCATTGTACAGCTTGCTCGCTATGGCCGTGCCAATGCCGAACGCGCAGCGGGCCGCTTCGCGGCGTTGAACCGTATCGGCATAGTTCTGGCAAGCGAACTGGATGAAACACCTTTGCTGACGCAGATCGCCGGGACGGCGCGCAATCTAACGGGAGCGAGCTTCGCTGCTTTCACTCTGCGGCCCATTAACGAGTTGGGAGAACCGCTAGTAGCATCTGAGGGCAATTTATTCTACCTCGCCGCCGTCGTAGGAGTCACTAGAGAACAGGAAGAGTTCTTTCGCCAAGTGCCGCTGGGCGGCGAGGGTTTGCTGGCTCCCATATTTCGTCACGGCAAGCCTGTGCGCGTAAGCGATGCCCTGAAATATGTTCAGCACCCCGAACCACTCCAGGGAATTAGAGCGCGCTCTATGCCTATCGAGTACAGAAATGCTGCTCTTCAGGCCGCCTCTGATTACGCGCATGGACAGTTGCCCCGTGAGGGTTTGCGCTCGATGGGCGTGCCGCGCGAGCACCCCACCGTGCGCAGTTTCCTCGGCGCACCTCTGCTCGACCGGGCGGGCAATGTGCGCGGCGGTTTGCTGCTTGGTCACAATGAGCCTGATCAGTTTACACAGGAGGATGAAGATTTGCTGGTCGGGCTGGCAGCCGGAGCAGCTATCGCGCTTGAGAATGCTCGCCTCTACAGCGCTGCCCAGACGCAGGCGCGCGAACTGGACGCCATCTTTGAAAGCATCGCTGATGGCATTACGCTCGTTGATAAGCAGAGAAATATCCTGCGCGAGAATCGTACAGCGCGCCGTTTGCGTGAAGTATTGGATGCCAATCACGCAGCAGCCCCTGAACAAGTTCACTCAGCCCACTCGCTTCTGCAAACATTGGCCGAGAACGCGCAGGCCGGTGAAGCTGAACCAGGGACGCAGATCACACTGGCAGATGCGCACAAGGGTGAGTTTCGCGAATATATCGTGAATGTATCGCCGCTGCATCCGCTTTCGTCATCCTCGACGCTCTCTCCAGGGCAGAAGACGAACGGCAACAGCAACGCGCAAAACAGCGGCGAGGGGTCAGTCGTTGTCTGGCACGATGTGACCGAGGCCCATAGACTTCTATTAGAACAGCAGGCCCATGCCGAAACAGAGGCCCGGCGTGCCCTGTTACAAACGGTGATCGACCAGTTGCCGGGTGGAGTGTATCTTGTGCGCGGGCGTGAGGCACGGCTGGTGCTCGCAAACCGGGCAGTTACCGAGGTGTGGGGCGCGCCCTGGGCCTACGATCAACCGATGAGGGAGTTTCTCGCGGCCAACGGTATTCGCGTCTTTCATTTTGATGGACGTCCACTCGCGCCGGACGAGTTCGCAACTCTGCGCGCTGTGCGCAGCGGCGTTGCGGTACGCCACCACCAGGAGATCATCCGCCATAAGGATGGCACCACTCTGCCCGTCCTGGTGAATGCCGTCGCCCTGGACCCGCTGGTGCTGGGGGCAGATGACCCCAATGCTGAGGGCGACTCGGAACCGGCAGCCATCGTCGTTCACTCGGATGTGACCGCGTTGAAAGAGGCCGAGCGTCTCAAAGATGAGTTTATTGGCATCGCCGCGCACGAACTGCGCACCCCCCTGGCTGTCGTTAAAGGCTTCGCGCAGATGTTGATTATACAGACGGCGCGCGGGAAGGGGCCAAAGCTGGCAGACTGGCAACACGAGGCCATTACAGATATCGACCAGGCCACCAGCCGACTGGTCGAACTCACCGAAGATCTACTCGACGTGACGCGCTTACAGGGAGGACGGCTGGAATTGTATCCTGAGCCAACCGACCTGGCCGCGCTGATTAAGCGCATCGCCACTCGCTTCCAGGTGACGACGCAAAACCATGCGCTCGCCGTGCATGCCACGCCCGAACATATCGTCAGCATTGTTGACCCGCACCGCATCGAGCAGGTCGTCACCAACCTCATCAATAACGCCATCAAATATAGCCCCGCCGGGGGCGATATTCTGCTAGACCTGCACGAAGATCCATCAACTGCCAGCGCGATACTCTCGGTGCAAGATCATGGCATCGGCATCCCTGTCGACCAGCAGGGCCGCATCTTTGGCCGCTTCGTGCGTGCAGACAACGCCCGCGCCAACGATATCGGTGGCACCGGCCTGGGACTCTATCTCTGCCGGGAACTGATCGAACGACACCAGGGTCGCATCTGGTTTGAATCGGTTGAGGAGCAAGGGTCTACCTTCTTTGTCTCGCTGCCCATGACTGATGCGCCAGGTTGAAACGTGATGCTGGCGCCAGGTACTGCACTCTAGCTGCGTCGATCAAGTTACACTTGCACCAATTGTTTCACCCGCTGTGACAGGCTGCATCTTCCACGATACACCCAGAATGCGGGCACTTGCTGAGACTGCTCAACAAGATAGATGGCACTTTTCCCCGCATCGATCACCAAACACGCGGGTACGCGCAAGAGCCGTGGAGCATGGATTTGCAGCAACTCGAGCATCTCTACAGGCGTGCATGCTTCTACACAGAATGCTTGGTTGCCGGGCAGGGCCTCGTTGATTTCTACAACACTCTCAGGGTACCTGCTGGCAAGCGCCAGCAGACAAAGTTTGAGCATTTCATGTAGTTTCATGGCTTTCCTCCTCTGCGCATTCGCTCTCGGCTAAATTACCTCCTGCTCTAAGCATAACTCCCTGCTGTCATAATTACCTGGCAGAAGTCACTTGCCATGTCACAATGAACACACAATTACTAATATTTGCAAAAACACTGCGGAGAGGATCAGTCATATCACGAACACTAATTCATTCCATTGAGTTGTATAGTGGCTGGAAAGTCTCCATTGTCTCATCTTCCAGCTACGTGCGATGCCTTGTACGGCGAAGATCAGTGTATCGCGCCCATAAATGCGATTGAGGGCATCCACAATCGCCATGAGTCGAGCTTGCCGCGCGTGTTCATAGAGTGACACCTCGCCGAAGAGGTCAGGTTGCACTACAGGCAGCGAAGTAATTCGGCTGAGTTCGATGCCCGCCTTTTTGTAGCTGTATCCATCCTTGTAGATAGCTCGCAACCCCTTCAGAGCATATTTGAATAGTTCAGGCGTAAAGGCAGTCGGATACGGGAGATCAATGGTAAAGGAGTTGGAATACTGCGGCGCGTCCTCGTGAAATGCATTCGTGCGCAGAAAGACCGTGATGCGCGAAGCCAGCGAATCCTGCTCGCGAAGCTTCTCTGCAGCGCGCGCAGTGTAGGTACTCACCGCTTCTTCCATTTCCTCCCGGCTTGCGATCTCTTTGCCAAAGGATTTTGAGCAGATGATATTCTGTTTTGGCGATTGCTTGATCTCTAGAGGAATACACGAGGTTCCACGTAGTTCCAGGGCGATTCGAGCGCCCACCACCGTGAGATACTTCCTGATCCACTTCTCATCGGCACCCTTGAGGTCTCTCGCCGAGGCTATGCCGTAGTTACGCAGAAAGCGTGCGTACTTGGGGCCGATGCCCCATACGTCTTCTATCGCAACCTGAGCGAGCGCCGCGTCCAACTGCTGGTTCGTGAACGCCGTCAAATCCAGCACATCCTTGTACTGTGGCTCGTCTTTCACGAGTTCGCAGGCAATTTTGGTGAGGCATTTGGTCGGAGCAATGGCGACCCGAACCGGTATACCCGTATATTGCAGCACCCTTGCTTTGAGCATGTGTCCAAACTCGGTGAGGTCATCGATTGCCAGGTCTGAGAGCTCTAAAAATGCCTCATCGATGGAGTAGACTTCGAGCATAGGCGAGAACTCTTCCAAAACACTCATTACCCTGGCCGACATTTCTTGATAGAGAGAATAGTTCGAAGAAAATACTTTCACGTCATGTTTGCGGATAATTTCCTGATACTTGAAGAATGGTTGACCTCGCTTCAAGCCGAGTTGTTTGGCCTCACTGGAGAGTGCCACAATGCAGCCATCGTTATTGGAAAGCACGACCGTTGGTCTATTATGTAATGCTGCTTGAAAAGCCCGCTCGCAAGAAACATAGAAGGAGGCACAATCGATGAGCGCAAATACATGCCTCCTCATCGCACCCGTTGAA
>DATGGW010000380.1:0-10204 GCA_035308345.1 Ktedonobacteraceae bacterium
CTTGAACCCCCGCGAACGCATCATCCTTGAGATGCGCTACGGCCTGCAAGACGGCCATTTCCATAGTCTCGACGAGGTCAGCGTGGAGTTTAAGCTGACTCGCGAGCGCATCCGCCAGATCGAGGTGAAAGCTCTGCGCAAGCTGCGCTATCCCGACCGTTATTACGGGTTGCACGATTTCGCGCGAGCGTAAGCGATCTTATGCCTCCACTGTAACGCCGCCGGCTTTCATACGCAGGTAGGCGAAGATGAATGGGTCTACGTTGCCATTCAGGTAGCCCTCGGTATCGCTCGTCTCGTAGTTTGTGCGGTGATCTTTCACGATATTGTAAGGGTGAACCGTCACCGTGCGAATCTGCGAGCCGAAATCAGCCTGCACAAATTCGCCCTTGAAGCGGGCTGTTTCTTCTTCGCGCCGCTTGAGTTCGCGCTCGTACAGGCGTGCTTTGAGCAACTTTAGAGCCACTTCACGGTTCTGAATTTGCGAGCGTTCGTTCTGGCAGGTCACGACGATGCCGCTGGGGATGTGCTTCATGCGCACCGCCGAATCGGTTTTGTTGACATGCTGGCCACCGGCGCCGGTTGAGCGATATGTATCAATCTCCAGGTCTTCGGGGCGAATAATGATTTCTATGGCGTCCTCGATGTCCGGCAGCACTTCGACTTTAGCGAAGGAGGTGTGCCTGCGGTGCGCGGCATCGAAAGGCGACAGGCGAATCAGGCGTTGGGTGCCGATCTCCGAACGCATGTAGCCATAGGCATAACGTCCTGTGATCTCGATGGTCACGCTTTTGATGCCAGCCTCTTCACCCTCGCTATAGTCGTAGATCTCGGTGCGGAATTTGTGACCTTCGGTCCAGCGCAGGTACATACGGAAAAGCATCTCGGCCCAGTCCTGCGCATCAACGCCGCCACTGCCTGCGTGAATGCTCACAATGGCGTTGCGCTCGTCGTGTTCGCCGTTCAGCATCAGCGCGAATTGCAGTTGCTCCACTTTTTGCTCAATTTCGGCGAGCGAGCGCTCAATCTCGGCCTGCAACCCTTCATCCGGTTCGTCCTCTATTAATCTGGCTATACCCTGCAGGTCGCTCAGTTGCTCAGCGATGCTTTCCCAGGTGGTGACTTCGTCGCGCAGAGCCGTCAATTGCTGCATTTGCGCCTGCGCTTTGCGATTATCTGACCAGAAATCCCCGGCGAGGCTTTCTGTTTCTAATGTTTCGATCTGTGTTTTTTTGGCAGCCAGGTCAAAGGCGCACCATTGTTTCATGGACGCGCCCTTGCAGGCGTTCAATTTGTATGGTTAATTCATTCATAGCTAGCATTGTAACATGTTTTGAGGCGGTTTGCACCTATTCTAGCAGAGCAGGAACCAGCAACAATTGCCCGCTTTCCACCTTATTATTGCTGGCGAGTGGCAGCGATTGGATGAGCAGCAAGCCCTGCTGGTCAGGAATGATGCCGGAATATTTGAGCGATCCCGTATAGGTGCCATCCGCGTTGACCTGTAGAGAGATATTCGTTGCGCTGGAGATAGGCGTCAGGGTATGGTCGAAAAGTGTGGCGCTGGTCTTACCATCGGCCAGCACGCTTGTTCCGCTCAACTGGATGGGAGCATGCAGCAAGGCTTGCGTGGAAATGTTCTTTGGCAAGGTAGTTCTATTCTGCCCGTCCAGTCCCAGTGTGATGCCGCTGCTGTGCGCGGCGACTGCAAACCACAGTCCTTTTTTGTCATGTTGCAGCAGGCGTTGAAGTGTCACATCTACCACAAGGTGCGGATTTGCTTGAAACAGTTCCACCTGCGCATTGATGCCATCGTTGCTCAGCACAGTATCCTGTACATCTACCACCTGCCACTTAAAAATGTCCCTCGACAACTCTTCCGCCGTGGCCAGCGGGTCGCTCCAGGGCAGTGCTTGCCCGTTATCGGCGTCCTGCTGCAGGGCTTCAGCCTCGGCCCGGCTGGTAACGGGGTAAACACCTGGAAAAGCCACCTGTCTGAATGCGCCGTTCTGCCAGGTGTACTCCCGGTAGATGTTCTGCTGCAGTGGCAATAAGAAGGCGCTGGCATCAGGCGTAATCGTGGTATCGATCGCCCCGGTAATCAGGGTGTTGGCCTGGCTGACTTCGACTGTTCCCTGGAGCAGGCCGCGCTGCGCGAATAACGTGGTGAGCTGTGGCTTCCTGGCGCGCATGGAGCAGCCGAAGATATACACGTCCAGCGTGTGCTGCGCGTCATTGTGGGTCACCTGCGCGAGCGCGGCGGGTTGCCCGCCATCCAACTGATTCACAAATTCCAGCGCCGCCATCTGTTCTGTGGCAGTCTGTAGACCCACGCTCTGTGTAAAGTCTGTGGAGCGAATGAGGTTCGCGCAATTCGCTGCGGGCGCGGATGTTGGTGTAGTGGTCTGATGGGTCACGATCAAAAGGTGTACCAGGGCGATCAACGTCAGCAAGGCAAGCATTAAGGCGAGCGGGCGCGGTCCTTTGTAGCCGCTATTCCTCTTTACACGACGCGGTCTTGTGCGCGGTGATGGTGGAATAATTATAATGGGTCTGCGCTGCGTTCCCGTGTTTGACATGCTGCTTCCCTGTTTTCCATGATGAATGCATTGATCTCTCTTCTCATTCTACAGGGCAGGAGGAAATGTAAGACCTTTGTGAATTATCATACAGGATTAAATTGCCCGCTTAAAATCTTCCAGGACCCATTCTCCTGGCCAACGATATAGCTGCCCCTGTATGTACTAAGCTGCGTGCCGGTTCCCGTAGCAGCATCCTCAGTAGCGCGTATGGTCATATTGACTTTGACGGTTCCATCGGAAAGTGGAGTAATGCTGTCAAAAGAGATGTCATCATGCCGGGTGTGCATGTAGCCATTCGTGAAATTGGAGTATGCCTGGCCGCTCTGGAAATTATGACCGAGTAACGCGTACGCGCCCTGATAATCGCGATTATTGATATCGCTATAAAATTGTTGCAGAAGTGTTTGCGCCTGTTGTGATGGCGTAGGAGTCTTTGGCGCGGCGCGTTGTAGAAAAAGAAAGACAGCTATCGCGCCAATTGCGCACAGCAGTAGAAAGAGTACGAGCAACAATGCAGTAATACGCCCTCTACCTCGCCCCCCTTCACCTGCTCCCTGTTCATTTGTGCCAAAGCCGCCATCAGGCGAGCGCAATACCAGCGGCTGTTGAGGCTGCGCTGCATCTCCGTTATCCTGAGTCTTATACGGCTGCCGTATGGAATTTGATGCGGTTGTGGGAGCATCGGCATCGACATCGTTAACTGTCGGCATAGTTTCTGTGGGTATGCCGCAATGTGGGCAAATAGAATTACTCGACCGTAACTGGTTGCCACAGTTTCCACAGAAAACCATCGAGATCCCTTTCTAATCTATGTGCTATGAGATTCTTGAATATGATCTTTTTTTAACTATACAACGAAGCTGGTCGTTTGGATAGGTCTTGATTCGGAGGGATGTTGCAACGCCCAGAAAAATGCTACAATCAATAGCAACTGGAAAGGAGGCGCGGCATTTTCTCTACACTGGACAGGGCTACAGGGAGCTTGAGAAATGTCGCAAGCACATGAGCATGATAAATGACACTGTAGGGCCAATCGAAGAGATTACCGAGGAAGCTATCCGCGTTCTCGATGCAGCCAATGCCGGGGGTATCCAGTTACGCCTGCTCGGTGGATTGGCTATCTATCTGCAATCATCCAGCGCGAAGACGTACGAACAATTAAAACGCTCCTATAAAGACCTGGATTTTGTGACGCTTTCAAAATATAGTGCGAAAACAAAGCTATTATTTACGAAGCTGGGCTACGCCGCCAACAAGAATTTCAACGCCCTGCACGGGCATCAACGCCTTCTCTTCTGGGATGAGCAGCATGGGCGACAGGTTGATATCTTTGTCGATCGCATGCAAATGTGTCATAATATCGATTTTCGTGCGCGCCTGCATATTGACGAGCGCACCCTGTCATTGGCGGATCTCATGCTGACCAAGTTGCAGATTGTCGAAGTCAACGAAAAAGATATGCTGGATGTTATGGCTCTGTTTATCGATTTCGACGTGGAGGAGTCAGAGAAAGGCATCAATTCCCACTACATCTCCGGCCTGATTTCAAACGACTGGGGCCTGTATAAGACCCTCGACACCAATCTGAGAAAGATGAAAATCTACGCGCTTGAGCACAGCTTCCCGGACTATGTACCGGAGCGCATTGACAAGCTGCTGACTGCTATGGAGAAGCAGTCGAAATCGCTTTCATGGAAGGCGCGCGCCATGGTTGGCGAGCGCGTGCGCTGGTATGAACTGCCGGAGGAGCCGCGCTAAATTGCGCTAAACCAATGTACAAAGTGTCTATACGACGTGGAAAACGAGCTTCTAAGCATGCATTGTTTTTTCCGTAGAGCTTATGTACACTTAGCATAAGCTTCTCGAATATTTTGATTGTAGAGGCCTGTTTCTCTTTGTCTGTGGATTGTTCCGGGTACCGCGCATAGGACCTCTGCGAAAGGAGAAAACTTGGCAAAAAGTCTTCGTTGTTACATGTGCTCCGACCTGCATGCTGCCAATCGCACCTACCGCAAACTCCTGAATGCCGTTAAGAACAATGTGTACGAGGCGCAGGTGGTGCTCATCGCGGGCGATCTCACCGGCAAGGCCATCGTCCCCATTATCGCGCAGGGCGATGGGCGTTATGCGGCCACTTTCCTTGATCGGAATTATATGATCGAGTCAGGGACCGAACTTGAGAAGCTGAAAGAGAGCATTTCCGATATCGGCTATTATCCCTATGTCACCGACCGGGATGGGGTGAAGGCGCTGCAGAGCGATCCGGCGCAGATGCACGAACTTTTTCGTCACAAGATGATCGAGCGCGTCGGTGAATGGGTCGCCCTGGCGGAAGAACGCATCGGCAAGAGCGGCGTGCAGTTTTATATGATGCCCGGCAATGATGACGATCGCGGCGTTGACGAGATGATCGCGCGGTCAAGTTATGTCGTGAACCCGGTCGGGAAAACCATCGATCTGAACGAATTCCATGAAATGATTAGCTTTGACTTTGCCAATCATACCCCCTGGCATACACCGCGAGAATGGGACGAAGAAGAGTATTACGAACACGTCAAAGCGAGCGCGAGCGGATTGAAGAATGTGCATAACGCGGTGTTTATGATTCACGTTCCTCCTTATGATAGTGGAATAGATACTGCCCCGGAGCTTGATAAGACCATGCGCCCCAAAGTGACGATGGGCGATGTCTTGCGCATTCCGGTTGGCAGCACGGGTGTGCGCAAAGCGATCCAGGAGCTGCAGCCGCTGGTAACGGTGCATGGACACGTACACGAAGCAGGCGGCCAGAGCAAAATTGGGCGCACCACCTGTTTTAACGCTGGAAGCGAGGCCAACCAGGGTATCCTGCGCGGCTTTGTCTTTGATCTTGGTAAGGATAAACTGGAGCGGGCTTTCCGCGTCCAGGGCTAGTCATTGGGGCAAAATGGAGCGCGCCCTTTTTCATCAAATCCATCCGGCGTAACCACATTAGCCCCATTATGAAAGGGACATGCACTCATGGAAAAAGCTAGCACTCCCAGCGGCTTATTCGTCCGCCAGGCGTCGGGCCTGGTGCGCGACGTAAGCATGGCGAACGCGCTCTTTTTCAACATCTCCGCCTTCGTAGGCACAGCCATCGGTTGGGCCGTGGCTTTCTACGCGCTTGGTACCGAATGGCAGGGGTTGGGTATCTCAGCCTTCGCCTGGATGGCGCTGTTGACGGGTATCTTTTGTTACTTTTTAGGAATGATCTTCGCCAGCCTGACCACTGCCATGCCGCGCAGCGGCGGCGACTACGTCTTCACGTCGCGCATCATCAGCCCATTCCTGGGTTGGATTGAAAGCTGGACGCTGGTTGGTTCGGCTCTGACCATCATCGGCTTTGAAATCATCGTGGCGTCACACAATGTGCAACTCACCGCCATCCTGCTGGGTGTAGCTTTCCCAGGCAGTGTCTTTTCCAATGCGCCCAACTGGCTCCAGGATAACGCCAGCAAAGCCATTGTGGGCATTATTATCCTGGCTGTGATTTTCGGCATATCGATCTTGAGGACGCGCACCTTCCACAAGGTCGTCACAGGTCTGACCATCTTCGCTATTGTCTCGGTGGCGATCAGCTTCTTCGGCGCGTTCTTCATCTCGCCAGATGCTGTGAATCATGCCTTACAAGGCGCTATCGGCACCTCATCCACGCAAATTACAAGCGCAGCAAGCAAAGCGGGATTTGCAATTGGTACTCCCGATTTCTCCTTCAATCCTGGCTTAATTGGATTGGCGGGCCTCGTCAGTGTCGTCCTCTTCCAGTTTATCGGCTTCCAGTTCTCCTCGTACATCGCCGGTGAGGTGAAAGGCAACGTTCGACGCTCTATTATGTTTGCGGTCATTGGCGCGCTGATTTTCGCCGTCTTCATGAACTCGCTCTACCAGGATGTTCTGGGGAACCATTTTGGTTTTCAATTGACGAACGCCTGGGGCTATCTCTACTGGATTCAGGGCACGGCACCGCTGCACAATCTGCCCCCCTATACTCCACTATTGGCAACGGCAGTCTACCCCGGCGCGTGGCCGCTCTGGTTGATCGTCTCCGTCGGCAACACTGTCCTGAACGTATTGCTCTGCCCTGTCTATGCCGTCTTCCTCTCGCGCATCGTGCTGGCCTGGTCGCTTGACCGTCAAGTTCCTGAGTGGTTCAGCGTGGTGAACGAGCGCACCAATGCGCCGCTGCGTGTGATCATTCTCGCCATCTTGCTTGGCGCTGTCTTCTTCGTGCTGACCTTCTTTGGCTTCTCCCTGGCGAGCACCACCTTCTTTGGTATCTTACTGGCCGGTCTCACCTGGATTATGCCTGGCATAAATGCCATCTTGATCCCCTATCGTCGGCCTGACCTCTACCAACTGACGAATAACACCCGCAGATTCCTGGGGCTACCTCGCCTCGTCTGGTCTGGGATCATCTGGCTGATCTTTATTATTCCAGTATACGCGGCAGCTTTCGTCTACCCCGTTGTTCAGGGGTTACATAGTCAAGGTGGTACCTATCTGACATTGTCTACCAGCAACAGCAGCGGCATTAGTTGGGCGCTCATCTTCATCCTGGTCGGTATTGTCGTCTACTTCGTGATGCGTTTGGTGAATACCAGTCGCGGCATCAACGTCAAGATGATCTACCAGGAACTACCGCCTGATTAGGACCAAAAATTGAATGTAGGGACGCGATCGATCGCGTCCCTACATCTCGTTTGTTTTACCTCTTTCTCGGCGGACATTGCGGGCGGTAGCGCGGAGGATGGTTTTGACCTGGAAAGGGGTGAGTCCGGGATGCTTGCCCAGAATTTTGGCTATCAGTCCGGAGATGTGCGGAGCCGAAAAGCTGTTACCCGTCACGGTCCTTTGCTGGCCACTCAGCCAGGCTACTGTCACATTGACTCCTGGCGCACCGAACTCCACCGGTGGGGAAGGATTGTAATAAAACTCGTAGGGGTTCTGTCCCTCGTGGCATGCTACCGAGGCGACCGCAGCATACAGTGATGGAAAGCTCGTCATCGGCATATTGTTTGCTGCCGTCACCAGCATGATATTCTTGAAATACGCCGCGTCGGCCAGCTCATAAAACAGGCCGCTGTACTCTTTCTTCGTGCTGCCGAGCGACAAATTGACGACCTGCATATTGTGCTCGATTGCCCAGCGCAGACCAGCCGCGAAGGCCGTGCCTTTGCCGGACAGTGTCGGGCCCAGCACTTTAATGCTGTACAGGTCGCAATCGGGTGCCAGGCGGCGAATAATGTCCGCACAGGCGTTGCCGTGACCAAAAGCGTCATTGTGCGGCTCCTCGCTGCTGTGCATTTGTCCTTCCCGGTCCTCGAAGAAGGAAATGTAGCCTTTCACGTGTCCCGCAATTGCAGGGTTGTCGTTATCGATACCAGAATCGATTACAGCAACCTTCACACCTGCACCGGTGCTGCCATCCCACGCCCATGCCGGCGTGATGCCCTCGAGTTCCAATAGAGGGGAAAGTTGTTGAATATGATCAGGAGCGAACTGCCAGCTCCATGCCGGAAGTAACTCAGACATCAGTCACCTCGCTCCTCAAAGTGTGATTGGGCGTGCAGGTAGGTCACGATAGCCTCGACAACTTGCAGGCTCAATCGACGGGCAGCGTCACTCTGGCGGGCAATCTCTCCCAGGAGCTTCGCGAGTTGCAGAGTATCGCGGTATTCGGCGCTTTCCTCTGTATCGGCCACGAATGCAGCAGCCTGCATGGCCGGGTTCTCCTGATCTGTAAGCAGTGCGCGCAGTAGCGACGATAAGCTTAATAATGAGCGTGATTGCGCAATTGCTACAGCCGCCTGCTGAGCAAACAGGCCGAGTGTCGCCATGTCGCCTGCAGAAAAAGGAGAACCATCATCCTTATCCATCAATTGCAGCACACCTATAACGTTATCGCGCAACAGCAAGGGCATCGCCAGCATTGTCTTGGGGGCGTAACCTAGTCTCTGTCCAATCCCTGTTGCCCATTGTGGATCCTGCTGTACATCTGCAATCGCTATTGCCTCGCCTGATGCCGCGACCCAGCCAGCAATGCCCTGGCCAATCGGAAAGCGCGTTCCACGTAGCATGTCGCCACGTTCGCCCAGTGCCACTTCGAACACCAGTTCCTCGGTGTTCTCATTCACGAGGTAGAGGGTGCCGGCATGTGCTCGCAGTACATGGTTTGCCGTCCGCACAATCTGTTCCAATAATTGAGTATGCTCGGTTGGAGCGCCGAGGACGCTTGCTGCTCCCAGTTGCGCCAGCTGCGCACGCAACTGGGCCGCAGCTCCATCATTTTCATTTCGCGCCCGCAGCTGCTCCACCTCGTGCTCTAACACAATAATCCGCCGCCGCGCTGCTTCCAATTCTTCCTTTGTGGTCATGGATCACCTCCAGGAACAACCCAAAACGGTAATGATGGGAAACCGTCGTATTGGTTGTAAAAATTCTTATTCGTCTGTGACGGAGAGAGGCGCGTTCTGGGCCTCCCGCTCCGCAGTCTTTTGGGCCCGTTCATTAATTATACGCTCCATCTGCTCGCGCAAACCAGGCACAGATGCAAGCAACTCGTTGAAATCATCCTTGTTCAGACTGTACAGCAGTACCGACGTGCGGGCGCGGATTGTGGCGCTGCGCAGCATATCGTACAACAGCGCCATCTCGCCGAAATGGTCGCCTGTGCCCAACACAGCCAATGATCGCTGCTTGCCGATAGGATCAGAGGCAAGCACATCAACCTGTCCCCTGGCAATGAGATAGAGCCTGTCACCAGCGTCTCCCTCGTTGATGATCACGTCGCCCGCCGCGTAGCGCTCGATAAAGAGCCGTTTCGCCAGGGTGGTCAAGAGGTCGTGATCCAGGTGGGCGAAGAGTGGAACATCGCGCAGGCGCGATGCCTCCACGTCTCCGTACTGCGCCCCGGCGCCGGGGCCGCTTTGTTCGTGCCATAGCTGCGCATATAACCCCCCATGTTGAAGCAGTTCGTTATGCGTGCCCTGTTCTATGAGTGCTCCCCGGTCAAATACATAGATGCGGTCAGCAGTCACAATGCTGGGAAGTCGATGGGTGACACTGATGGTGGTGCGACCGCGTGCGATACGTTCCAGGGTTGCATTGATCGCCGCTTCAGTACGAGGATCGAGGGCCGAGGTTGCCTCATCCAGCAGCAGGATGGCAGGGTTGCGGAGAATAACGCGGGCAATAGCCACACGCTGGCGCTGCCCACCGGACAGGCGACCGCCACGTTCTCCCACCACGGTATCATAGCCCTGAGGCATGCTCATAATCAGTTCGTGGATCTCTGCCGCCTTCGCGGCATCCTCCACCTCTGCATCGGTTGCTGCCAGCTTGCCCAGGCGAATGTTCTCGCGAATGGAGATGTTGAAGAGCACATTATCCTGGAATACAATGCCCATTTGCCCACGTACAGAATCCAGTGCTGCCTCGCGCAAGTCTACACCGTCAAAAATCACATGCCCCTGCTGCGGATCGTAGAAGCGCAGGATCAGGTTGAGTGTGGTGGACTTACCACAGCCACTTGGTCCGACCAATGCCACATTCGCCCCTGCAGGAATGTCCAGGTTGAGGTCGTGCAGCGTGGGCTGGTCGTC
>DATGGW010000381.1:0-10280 GCA_035308345.1 Ktedonobacteraceae bacterium
AGAATTCTCATTTCGGCAGGGACAGTTGCTGTGTATCGGTCCTGCCAGGCCGGATGTTTCGTTGGGGGAACGGCTGCTCCAGGCCGGAGTCATTTCGCAGGAAGCGTATCAAGAAGTTGTTTTTACTCTTGGACCGGAGCGCTATCGTGAAATAGGAGTAGCTCTGGCTTTGATCGACTTTGGTCATATCAACCAGGAGGGCCTGTATTGCTGGGCTTTCAACCAGGCTTCCCAGGTAATTGAGGCGCTTCTCACGTGGACAGGCGGCGAAATATATTTTGAGGAGAATCTACAACCTCCTTCTGACCGCCTGTTAATCGCGCTTCTAATCTCATCACTGCTTCCTGAACGTAGCGCAGAAGCTCTTGCTCAACATGTCAATGTTGGCGCCGCCGCTGCTTCTGTCCAGCAGAGTCCCACTGTGAGCGCGCTTGAGAGCGCCATTCCCGATGCACCAACTATGCATGGCACATCAACCTTCGTTGACGCGTCCCTTGCCCCATCCCTTTTTCCCTCTCTATCACCTATGACGGAGATGGAGCGCAATACCGATGCGCTGGCGAAATCGGCTGTTGATGTTGGTTCGCCTTTACCACCGCAGCGCGTGATTGCGCCGGTGTCTCCTATACGCGTGAACACAGCCTATATGCATCCGCAGATGGTATTGACGCCGGTAGACCTTTCCGCTTATCGCGAGCAGAATTTGCAAGTGCAACTTACACCTGAGCAGTGGCGGCTCTTTACGTGCGCCGATGGACAAACAACGCTGCATATGGCAACCCAGGAATTGGGCATGTCACGCGAACAGGTTTGCCAGATTGCAGGGGAACTGCTTGCCTTGAGCCTGGTCGCGCTCTCACTGCCAACTTACGGAACAGTGAACGAGTTGTCACCTGTTTCGCGAGAGTACATCTGGGCGGGTCTAAGCAATGGCATGTTGACACCTGGATTTGCTGCATCTCCTTCGCAGCCCTGGGACGCGGTGATGCCCGCAGCTGATCCTCATGGGCAGTTTGCCGCTCCATATCCTATCGAAACGCACTCGCAGTGGGGAAATGGAGGCAATGGGGCTACCTTTGTGCTGGGAAATGGCTGGGTTGTTGCTACTTCCCCTGCGCAGTCCTCGCAGCCGCAGGCAATGGGCGACCAGTACGCGGCAGACAATCGTATTTACGCAAAAGCAGGGTAGTTAGAGTATCTGTCGAGCCGGAGGGCGCAGCAAAGCACGTTGCGCCCCTTTTTTTGTTCTGGGAGGCATGTGTGAGTTGAGGCGAAATACTCCATTTCATCGTGGGCCAGCGACAGAAATGCTGGTTAGCGATCCACTTTCAAGCATCGGAATGGTGATTGGCCGCAGCCAGGTTATGCGTGAAATTGCTTCACAGGTATACCAGGTGGCTGCCTATCCAGATACTACTGTGATGTTGCAGGGCGAAAGCGGCACGGGTAAAGACGTGGTGGCGCATGCTATCCATGCCTTAAGCCGTCGTTCGGCGTATCATTTCGTTGATATCAATTGCGCTGCGCTGCCAGATACTTTGCTGGAGACGGAACTCTTCGGCGTGGAGGCTGGCGCGTTCACCGATGCCAGGGCCTCGCGCGAAGGCTACCTGTTGCGCGCTGATGGCGGCACACTTTTTCTGGATGAAATTGGCTCGACGCCGCTGCAGTTACAATCAAAACTCCTGCGTTTTCTTGAGACGCGCAGCTTCCGGCGGGTGGGCAGCACGAAAGAGCTGCATGTCAACCTGCGCGTGATCTCAGCCACCAATATTGACCTGGCAGCCGCCGTGGCCCGGCGAGCCTTTCGTGATGATCTTTACTATCGTTTACAAGTGATTACCCTGCGTATGCCTTCACTGCGCGAGCGCCCGGAAGACATCGAGCCACTGGTCGAGCATTTTCTCCGCCTGTACTCGCTTGATGAGGCTGAGCCGCTGCGTGTGAGCGATGAGGCGATGGAACTCCTGATCCGCTACACCTGGCCTGGCAACGCGCGCGAACTGCGCAGTGTGATCCAGCGCGGCCAGATCGTGTGCGACGGACAGGTGATTCGCCCTGAAGACCTGCCGGAGGAAGTACGCGCTTCCAGCGGCAGCGCGGCACAGCGCCTGCGCGAGCTACAAAACCGCATCCACCTGCCCTCTACGGGCATCGATCTGCCCGCGTTTCTCAGCGACATCGAACGCAGGCTGGTGCAGGAGGCGCTTGAACAATGTCATGGAAACCAGGTGCAGGCTGCCGCGCTGCTGGGCCTTACGCGCGACCAACTGCGCTACCGCATGCGCAATAGCCTTTAGATTTCAGGCCAGTCCAGCATCATTGCGCGCGCGCTATCGCCGGGGTGCACCACTGCGCCACCTTCTGGCACGATCAGCAGAGCATTGGCGTTGAGCAGCGAGGTCATAATGTTGGAACCCTGGTTGCCGGTGGTGCGAGCAACAAAATGACCATCGCGCCATGCGACTTGCGCGCGCACATAGTGACGGCGCATGGCGCGATCACTGACCCCATCTTCGACTATAACCTCTATCTGCTGGCGCAGCAGGCGTGTATGTCCCAGCATTTTGCGGATCACCGGCCGACCGAACAGTTCGAATGTGACGGCGGCTGAAACCGGGTTGCCGGGTAATCCTAACAGCGGCGCATGGCCGATATGCCCGAAGGCGACGGGTTTGCCGGGGCGCATATTAATGCGCCAGAAGTTGATGGCTCCCTGTTCCGACATAATATCTTTCACCAGGTCAAAATCGCCCACGGAGACGCCGCCAGAGGTGATTATCAAATCGGACTGCATGGCCTCGGCGAATTTTTCGCGCAGGCTCTCCACGGTATCACGCGCTATCCCCAGGCGATGCGCAATCGCGCCTGCCCTGCGCACGGCTGCCTCGAGCAGGTAACTGTTGCTATTGCGTATTTTTCCCGGTCGCAGGGGTTGGTCTATATCGATAACTTCGTCGCCGGTTCCCAGAATAGCCACGCGCGGGCGGCGGATCACGGGTACGGTTGCCCAACCCAGCGTAGCCAGGATGCCGATTTCCCACGGTCCGACCTCCGTCCCGCGCGCAAGCACGATTTGCCCATCGCGCATATCTTCTCCGGCAGGGCGAATATTATTCCCCGGCTCAACAGGCTCAAGTAATTCTACCCAGTCGCTGTCAGGGCTGTCGCTGCGGGTAAGCTCTACCTGGATGACGGCATCGGCCCCCGGCGGTACAGGTGCTCCCGTCATGATGCGCATGGCTGTGCCACCGGTAACAGCGTGTTCCGAGACATATCCGGCAGCTATGGTGCCGGTTACGCGCAAGCGCGCCGGTTGCCCATCGCGCGGTCGGCTATCTTTACTGAGCAGCGCGAATCCGTCCATGGCGGAATTGGCAAAGGGCGGTATATCCTCGCGCGCAATGATGTCCTCCGCCAGCACAAGTCCCAGCGCTTCGTGCAGTGGAATATGTGTTACCGTAAGCGGACTGATCTCGGCAAGCATACGCGTAAGCGCTTCTTCGACGCTAATCATAGTTGTCCTTGTCCTCTCTCATACCAGGACGCGATGAATCGCGTCCCTACAAATGGAGCATGGAAAAGCCTGGCACGCTAAAAATAAATTGCGGCGTACCAGGCTTTTCCGAAAATAGTACCTCGTACGAGAGTCGAACTCGTGATCTCCGCCTTGAAAGGGCGGCGTCCTAGGCCACTAGACGAACGAGGCGCGTTCGCCGCATGCTTCCACATCGGCGGTTTGATTGTACCTTATTGGCCGACGCTTTGTCAAGCCAAAATTTGAGAGCCACAGGATCTGTGACTGATGCCCTGGAAGTGATTACATGCATGGCAAAAATTTGCTATGATACAATACGGCAAATAAATAACGCTAAATTGAGGAGTGGTTATGGCAAAAGGAAAACAACAATCGGCGGCGCAGCGCCGTGAAAAACAACGACAGCAGCGATCACAACGCCTGGGAGGCGCTCAGAATAGGGTCCAGTCAACCACAAGCGCGAGCCGTAGAGGACCTACAGTTCGCAGGCACAGTTGGAACCAGTCATACATGGTAGGTGTTGTACTCTTGCTACTTGTGGGAATCGTCGTGGCTTTTGTGATTATCTCCCACACGCAATCCAGCGCACCTGCGCCAACGCTCGCCAGTTCGCAGGTGTTCAACGATGTCACCAAAGTAGATACAAATATCCTCGCGGCCGTCGGCACCGGAAGCGTGCAGAATCCATTCAAAGCCGTGCAGGGGTCTCCCCTGCCTCCGGTCCTAAACGGGCCGACGGGCAAACCGGAAGTGCTCTATATGGGCGCAGAATATTGCCCTTATTGCGCAGCCCAGCGCTGGGCCATCGTGGTCGCGCTCAGCCGCTTTGGCTCATTCAGCCAGTTGTACCAGACCACTTCGTCGAGTACGGATAGCTTTCCCAGTACGCCTACTTTCACATTTTATCCTAAACTGTACAAGGGACCACTCTATACCAGCCAGTATATCGACTTCGTACCGGTAGAGGAGACCGGCAACGTAGCTGATAGCAGCGGCAGCTACCCGATTCTACAGACGCCGACTGCCCAGCAGTTGCAGCTATTTAGCAAATACGATGCTCCTCCCTATATTGATGCAAGTAACGCAGGCAGCATTCCATTTATCGACGTAGCCAACAAGTTTGTCTCAATTGGTTTAGGACAGGGCTTTTCGCCGCAGGACCTGGCAAATATGCAGTGGTCCAATATTGCCAGCAGTCTGGTCGACACCAGTTCAACCGTCAGCCAACATATCCTCGGTTCGGCAAACTACCTGATCGCGAGCATTTGTATCGCCACCGGCCAGCAACCAGCGAGCGTCTGCTCAACCGCTGCCATGCAGAAGATCGAGCAAACGCTCAATAAAACCGCGAATGGCGTGAATAATACGCAAGTAGCGCTAAATGTGACGCTGGAAGCAGACCTGCGTAGATCTTTATGGTAAAAAGCAAGCGGGATGCAAAGGGGCATTCATCTCTTTGCATCCCGCTTCTAATATCCTTAGTTTTCGGAATGGCCGAACCAGCGCCGCACCGCCAGGTAGGCGCTGCCTGTCACTATTGCCAGGACTAATGGGATGGACACCCAGAATTTCCAACCACGTCTACTGTGAATTTCTTCTGTCTCATCGAGAATTTCGATTTTCTTCTCGACATCTGTCAATGTCTTTGCCACGTGAAAAACTTCCTTTCAAGCCGGTGATGAGTCACCGGTGTGTCTATATGGTGGTTGATGCTACCAATTGAGTTGCCAGGGTAGACGGTAGTAGCATTTTTATTATACAGGCGCCTCACAATTAAATAGGTAGATATATGATATGCCTGGAAGTCACAGGCGAGGATGATCTGACAATTCCTCTTCGGGGCTATATGACTGTTGGGGATGAAGTTCGTGGATACAGCGCATTACTTTTGCTAAAGACTCATCCATTGGATGTGAGGTATCGATCACGCAGCCGTGATCTTCAAAGTCCTCGTAGCGTGTTTTCCACTTTTCCCATTCTTCCCACGAGGTTATCTGGAAGTTGGAAACCTGCCCTTTACGGCTCTCCAGCCGGTGCTTTTGAACCTCTGGAGGACATTGACAGTGAACGACAAGCATCGGTACGCCGTATGACCGGGCTATTTCCAGGCATGTCTCGTAAGTTCTGCGATAAGTAAGCGGGGTGTCTACAACTACACTCAGACCCAGCCGCAATTGTTCTTGCGCCAGCGCAAACAGCATTTCGTAAGAAAATTGCCCAACGGAGTGTAAATTCCCGAACATATCTACAGCTACCTGGCGGATGACATCTCTATCAAGGAGTGGCGAGTGCAAGGAGGTTGCGAGGAGGCGTGCAATAGTACTTTTCCCGGTACCGGGATAGCCACGCATAACGATGAACGTACTCCTACTATGCACAGTTACATTCTCTTTTCTTCTGCATTGAAGCGTTTGTATACCGTTCAAACGGCTCACCGATTCAGGCTACTGCTGCTGCTTTATAATTATAAGCGCGCTCTAGAGAAGCTGCTGGCTCCTTAAAGGTTAGCAAGCCAATAATTAGTTACTACTGTTACTTTATTATAGTTAATATTCTTCATATTGTCCAGTTACTGGAACTTTTGTATTGTTTACATTTCCGTTTGTAGCTGTTACTGCTGCTAGCCAGCATACTATTTTACAGATTTCATATAACGCTGTAATTAATTTTAATGATGTAACTATTGATACCAATACATCGCGGAAGGCGCTTGACGCGATGCCCGACTCGCGCTATCATCGTAGTGAGAAGTTATACTGAAAAGGTAAATGAATGGCTCTATGATGAAAAGATTACGAGGACGCAACCTGGCGCATCCGGGATGTCTGATAGGAGTGACTGCGGGTTTGACGCTGGGCATTATCCTCGCGGGAATACTGGCGCTTAATAACGTGGCCTTGACGGCAGTATTGCTGTTATGGCTTGGTCTGACGCTGGGTCTGGGGGCGATTGGCTGGATGGTAGGGAACCGGTTGACATCCCGTTTCCCTGCCGCCGAGGAAGTGGCGCCGGCGGGAGAAACGGCGAGAGAGTGAGGCCAGGGCTTTTCGAAGGTTGCGGTTCGGCCAAATATTGTAGTCATTGTAGGGGCGGGAGTGGCGGATGATGTGGGGTGGGGACCCTCGCGGTCGCCCGGCAACTCTGGCGCATTCTGCGTAAATGTGCTATATTCTACATGCATCGACTGATTGCATGATAGGTATGTTGTAGTACATTTCTCCATCTGGTCGAGCAAGGGAGCAACGCAGCTCCTGGGCGATGATGCGCGTCTCCTGGATTTGCCGTATCGTCGTGGGCTCTCCAGAGTCGTTGACCACTAGATACGGGTTTCCCCTTATACGCGTTCGTGATGTTGATCTTGATTAACACGAACTGGGAGGATACCTGATGTCGAATAATGAATTTCGCCAGCCAGTTGCCGTAGATGCTGCCCCACGCGGCAGCCGTTGTGAATGGTGCGGCAAGCCTGCCGAGGTGCAGTTGACCGCCATCGGCGGCAATGCTCACAATGATAGTGGATTGTTCTGCCGCTCATGCGGCGATGAATTTACCCACGCTGTTATCAACTCGTCCAGGCTCTGGGCGTCAGCCGATACAAGCGTGCAGGCCTGAATACCCCGACGTGCCGCTGCCAGGGCGGAGGCATGTCCTCGCCCTGGCAGTTTTGCGCTATGCGTATTGAGCCATGTACTTATTGATGTCGAATGAACTGCTCTGCTGCATGAGCTGGTGCGTCGTCTCATCCATCGTTTGTCGCTCTTCCTGGTAGAAGAGGCCGATATAAGGCTTCTGGGTCTCCATGGATAATTCCATCGCCTTGAAACGGTTGTGCGTATCGTGATCAACGGGCATTGTCGAAACGGTTGTTTTCCAGGCATCCATTGTGTTGTAAAAAGTTGGACATGGGCTGAGCACGTGAATAAAAGAAAACCCTTTATGCTGGATGCCCTGTTCGATGAGGGTTGCCAGTTCTTTGGGTTTAGAGGAGAAACCCCGCGCCACATAACTGACATTCAGCGAAAGCGCTGTAGCGATAGGGTTAAACTGTGAGGCGAGCAAGCCATATGGGGTCGATTTCGTTTTATGGCCGGTCGGTGAAGTGGGCGAGGTCTGCCCTTTGGTGAGGCCATAGGTCTCGTTGTCCATCACCACCACTGTAATATCGATATTGCGCAGCGCTGCGTGGATGAGATGCCCGGCGCCAATGCTAAACATATCTCCATCGCCGCCAACGGCGACAACCGTCAGATCGGGACGCGACATCTTTAATCCCTGGGCAACCGGCAGTGCGCGCCCGTGCAGGCTGTGAAATCCGAAGGTTTGCACAAAGTGTGGGAACCGGCTCGAACAGCCAATGCCTGATACTACTACAGTCTGATCGGGGGCCAATTTCATGACCGCCAGGCTATTGTAGAGGGCATTCAACACACCGAAATCTCCACATCCAGGACACCAGGTCGGCTTGACCTCACTTTTGTAGTCCTTTGGAGTAAGGATCAATGTTTGAGACACGATTAGCTAACCTCCTCAATTGCTCGCAGAATTTCACCTGCGGTAAACGGTATGCCGCCAAATTTGTTCACACGAATGGCTTGCAAGCCATACTTTGCGCCCAGCAGATTGGCTAACTGACCAGAATAGTTGCATTCTGGTACGATCACGGTTTTCACCGAATGGATAAATTCGCGAATTGCGCGATCCGGCAGCGGTGAAAGAATCTTGGGATGCAGCGCCGCTACTTTATAGCCCTTTGCGCGCGCGCGATCAACCGCTTCCTGAATCGTGCCTTCAGTCGAACCCCAGCCGATAATGCCAATCGTGGCATCGATGTCGCCGTAGCGTTGGGGGTTAGGCAGCTCATCGGCAGCCGTTATCAGCTTGCGGAAGCGTTTCTCCATCATGGCGGTGTGATCTTCTGGTTCGTAGTTGGGGTGTCCATAAATGTCGTGTTCCAGGCCGGTCGCGACGTAGGGCATAGCTCCTGGCTCCGGCACCGTGGTGGGAGAGATGCCGCTCGCGGTATAGGCGTAGCGCGCAAATGCATGTTCTTCCTCGCCAACGCTCGCGGCGTGACCATTGCTCGCCGCGCCATTGGCACCGTTGTGGCCATTATGAATGCGTTCTTCGACATGAATAGGCTTAAAGACGCTGCGGTCAACGCTCTCCACGCGGGCGGTCAGCGACTGGTCGGACAGGAAGATGACCGGCATCTGGTAGCGCTCGGCCATATTGAATGCCTGTACCATTAGTGTATAGCAGTCTGCCACATCCGCGGGTGCGACCACTATGCGTGGGGTATCGCCGTGGCTGGTGTAGAGCGCGAAACTCAGATCGGACTGCTCCATCTTGGTCGGCATGCCGGTGCTGGGGCCGGCGCGTTGGGCATCGACAATCACCGCAGGCAGCTCGGCCATCGATGCATAGCCAATGGCCTCGCTCATCAGCGAGAAACCAGGACCAGAGGTTGCGGTCATGGCGCGTATGCCGCCAAACGATGCTCCCAGTACGGAAGTAATAGCCGCGATCTCATCTTCGGCTTGCAGGAAGGTACCACCTACCTTCGGCAGCTCTTTGGCAAGCCCTTCCATGATATCGCTGGCCGGTGTAATCGGATATCCGGCAAAGTAGCCGCAGTGGGCCATCAGTGCCCCGGCAACAACCGCCTGGTTGCCGTTCAGGACGACGCGGTCGGCTTTCTCGACAGGTCCCAACTGGTAGGCGTCACGCTTGGGCAGCTGCTCGGTGACATACTTCTGCGCGATGTCCAGCGCCAGCATGTTTTTCTCCATCAGGATGGGATTAGATTTGCGAGACCTGGAGAGCTTGGACTCGACCACCTGGGTAATGGCTTCCAGGGGGGGCCCAAATAGCCCGGAGATCGCTCCCAGCATGACCATATTCTTTGTCTGGAAGAGCTGCACTTCTTTGCGGGCGAGATCGTTGAATGGGATGGGATACGTGATAAAATCGCCGCTGTCTGGCGTAAAATCGGAGGGATCATAGACCAGCACACCGCCATGTCGCAGGTCGCTGATATTGCGATCAAACGCCTCTTTGTTCAAACAGATGAGTACATCTGCGTGATCGCCCATGGACCTGACATGTTTATCACTGATACGCACTTGAAACATACAAGGCCCACCGAGAATTTCGGCGGGAAAGGTGCGGAAGGTATACACATGATACCCCCAACGCGCGGCAGCCAGGGCCAGGATATCACCACCTGAAATTGTTCCTTCGCCGGACTCGCCGCCGATTCTAATCGTTACTTCATTCTCCATTGAATGCTCCCTGGGAAAAATGTGTGACCGCGCCATATTCTCAACACGTGGCGCGGCCCTGTTATTGTGGGTGTTTCCTGTACTACGAACACCTCGAGAAATCTTTTAGGTATAGCCACTTATCGATACTGTTGTCTCGTCTCTGTTTCTGAACGCTCTCAATGGCATGCGCTCTTCTTGAGCGTACTGGGAGGAACAGAGGCAAACTTAACACCTGTAATTATATCACACTTCACAGGGGATAATACATCTGAACCCGCGAATTTTTCCCTATGCTACGAAAATCCCTTGTGTACTGGTAGAAATTAGCCACAATCACAATACCTCTGTCAACGTCCAGTGAAAATGTCACCATAAGTGTTCAGTGAAAATGTCATCTTCAATCAGGACGCCTAAGTGTACCGCGACACGAATAGAAGTCAAGCCAAGTTGCTCGTGCCTCGCAATGCGCTTGACTTCTG
>DATGGW010000382.1:0-4112 GCA_035308345.1 Ktedonobacteraceae bacterium
CAGGGTAACCGCTATGGTCTGCGGGCTGCCCTGGGCGGCATTGCCCGCGCTATCGGTCGCCGAGATCGTCACGGTGGCGTTATAGGTCTTAGCGGCCAATCCAGTGGTGTTAGCATTGACGGTGAAACTGGCCGATTGCCCACTGCTTTCAATGCTCCCTCCTCCTACCCCAGAGATCTTCAGCCAGGACGCGCTGGGAGCGCCGGCGGTCAAGAGGAGTGGCCAAGCGCAGTTGCCAGACCCTGAAATCAACAGCGTCTGGGTAGGGATACCTGCACCTTGCACGCCGCTAAATGCCAGAGAGCTGGACGATGGCTCTGCCAGGGTGCAAGGCGGCTGCACCACCAGGTTGATGGACACGACTTGCCCGCTGCCACTGGCAGGTTTGCCACTACTATCTGTGCCGCTGAGGGTGATTTGTCCCGCGTAAGTCCCAGGCGACAACTGCGACGTATTGACATTGACCACCAGTTGCCCCGACTGACCCGGCGACACGCTGCCGCTATTCTTCAGTACATTCAACCAGGGGTGAGGCCCAAGCTGGACGACACCGGTACTCCAATTAAGGAGACTGCCCCCATTATTGGTCATGGTCACCACCTGCCCTGGCGGGCTCGGCTGCCCCTGCGTCGTGCTAAAATTGAGATTGAGAGGCGAGGCGCTCAGGATCGGCGCGCCAGGGGACGGAGGTGGCTGCACGACCAGTTGCACGGGCACCGTCTGCGTGCTCTCCGAGAGCGTCAACGCGATCGTGATCGTGCCCGCGTAGGTTCCAGCGCCCAGCCCTGTCGCATTGACGCCCACCGACAGAAAATCGCTCGTCGTGCCCTTAAGTTGCCCGCTGGCTGGCGTCACGCTGAGCCAGCTCGGCGTCGAAACCACGGCTTTCCAGGGCAGGGCTTGCTGCCCCGTCGCGCAACTGGCGGTCGCGCTCAAGCCCAACGCCTGATTACTGGGATTGGTCTTGCCCTGCACCGCGGTAAATGAGAGGTAGCCCGCGGTGGTCACTACGCCGCAATGCGGCTGGATCGTCAGCGAGACCGCGACGAATTGCGGACTATCAACGGCATTCGTTGCGGTCACAACCAACTCTGCCAGGTAGGCTCCTGGCAGCAGACTGCTACTATTGACCGAGACCGTCACCGGCTGGCTCGCACCGGCCGCCATGCTGCCCGCGGAGAGGCTCGTTGTCAGCCAGGGACTCGTCGCCCCTAGCTGCGCGGACCCCGTCGCCGGGTATGTGACGGCGAGCGACCAGTTCAAGGGTTGGGTCCCCGCATTATTCAGCGTCACCGGCGGCAGAGTGGGAGCCGTCGCGGAGCCATCGGTGGTGCTAAAGGAGAGCACGGCAGGACTCAGCGCCAGCACCGGCCCGCTGGCAGGCAACGGACTGACGCTCATCGTCACCCCAAGCGCTTCAGAGGGGCCCACGTTCGAGGAGAAGGTAAGCGTGCCGAGATAGGCTGGTCCAGCTTTGAGATTCGTGCGCTGCACCGCCACTTCGATGGTCTGGTTCTGGCTAAAGGTCCCCTGCCCCGGCGTGAGCAGCAGCCAGGGCTGGTTGCTGCTGGCGGTCCAGCTGATGGAGCCATCCCCGCTATTGCTCAATTGCACGGGAATGATGGTATCAGCGCCCACGATCCCGGCGCCAAAATCAAGCGGCGTCGTCAGCGGTTGGCCATTGTGCTCGAGCAGCAGATGCGCGGGTTTGGAGGGTGCCGCGGTGATCACTTGCAGTTGGGCGCTGGCGGTGTAGCGGGTGGTGATATCTTCCGCGTACACCTGGTGAAAAGCTGGCCCCCAGCTGCTGTCCACGATGATCGTCGCCTTGGCCGAGCCATTGGATCCAATCTTGACCACACTTGAGCCGCTGGTCGTCCTCACCATTTCCTGCACGTCATGCGTCAACAGGACGCTGGTTCCCGGCTCAAATTTCACGATTTGCATCAGTACTGGCTGCGGACCCGATTTCACGTTCACCACGTTGGTTGAGAGCATTATGGCTGGCTCGGAAGAGCCATTTGGTGTGTTAACAGGGTGGTGTGGATGGATAAAGCCTAGCGAAAGCAGCACGCCATCGGCGATTAGGGCGACCGCTGCCAGAATTGCCAGAACCATGAACGCCAAACGCAGCCGGGATGAACGGCGCGGCCTGATCCCGGACATCTCGTGATTTGTGGGAATGCCCTCCGCCTGGGCGCGTTTGATATCCTCTTCTTCGATGAGGGCCGACTCAAACCTGTTCGGGACACGCCGGGAAATCAGGGGATCTGTGCCGTTGGCCCAGATGTCTTCATTCTCCTTCTCTTCGACCTCATTATCCCAGGGCCAGAGGTCAGGCAGCGCGCTATTGTTATCGCTTAAAGCAGCATCGTAATATGGCGATCCGTCCGGCATCGATAGTAGAGAATCGGGGGTGCTGCCTTTTTCGTGAGTTCCTGTTCCATTACGCATATTAGAAAATCTGGGTAGGGCAGTACTTTCGCGTCGAATATCGGATGAAATATCGCGCATAGGAGCCAAGCGTGAGGCGCGGGGCAAACGACGACTAGAGGGTTCGGCATCAGCGATGAACTGCGCAGCCTCATTCAGCCGCGACACCGCCCGGTCCGTGATATCCGGGTAGTTGTTCAATGTTGGTGGATGAGGCGTTACAGGCGTTTGCGGCACCTGGGCAATGTACTGCGGCCTCGTGCTAGAGTTCGCCAGGTCGCTCTGCAGGCCGGTCTTTTCCTGCCCTATCAACGATACGCCCGGCACAGCTTTCAGGGTAGAGGAAACGCTCGCGCTGTCAAAGGCAGGCGAAGTAGACCCCTGGCGTAACTCGTTTCGCAGCTGGGATCGACAGTCGTCACAAAATACAGCAGTTGCTTCACAAGGCTTGCTACAGCGCAAACATTGGCTCATACTTAACTCTTCTCACCTGCCTGGATCACAACCTGTTGCAACCCACACGTTCAAGGGTGCGGGCGACTATGACAGAGGACGGGGGTGACCAGCTCATCCGGGATAAGGGCGAGGGCGACCGCAAGGGTCTCCTCCCCACGTCCTCACCTCCCCCGCCCCTACAATGATTACGCACCTGACTCCACATCTGGACCTGCGTACGTTCCCAGCAAAAGCTGCGTCACAGGCTCTTGTGACATAGCCCTCACAAATAAATTTGGACCGGATGAGTTATCGCACTAGTATAACGTAGAAGCAGGCACTTTTGTCACATCAAGCAGGCGGCAAAGCGAGCACGGGTTTGAACTAACAGGACAGGCATAAAGGCAAGTACATGCATCAATGTATCTCTCGTTATATCAATGTATTGCTTGAATCAAGTTATCCACAAGTTATCCACCGCTTTGAAGCGATTTTGGTGGATAAAGCTCTTTTCGCAGCATCATTGTAATGGTATACTGAGTGGGGAGAAGTGGGGTATTGTGGGGAAGTTGACTAAAAAAGTGGCAATCATCACCGGCGGGTGGGGAAAAAATGTTTCTTGGCGAATATGAACATACAATCGACGCAAAGGGGCGCGTGGCAGTTCCGCCGAAATTCCGCTCGCAACTGGATGAAGGAGCGGTAATAAGTAAAGGCATGGGAGCCTGCTTATCCGTGTATACATTGGCCCGCTGGGGAGAGAAATCAAAGGAATTAACCGAGGGAAAAACAACGGAGGAATTGCGAGACTTCGAGCGGCGCATCTATCCGAGCGCGAGCGAAGAGAAGCTCGATGGGCAGGGGCGGCTGGCGCTTCCCGCCAGGTTGCGAGCTTATGCGGGGCTGGGGAGTGATGTAACGGTAGCGGGTGTGCGCGATCACTTTGAGATCTGGGATCGCGCCAGGTGGCAGGACTACCAGAGCAGACTTGATGCAGAGGGGAACGGTATTCCTTTCTAAGGGATGGGGATCGATGCGTTAAACGCATCGTTGTGAAATAGAAATGCAAACAAGTCAATCAGGTCATATACCTGTATTGCTGGAAGAGGTGCTGAAGTATCTTCAGCCCAAAGCTGGCGGGCAGTATATTGATGGCACTTTAGGCGGAGGCGGTCATACGGAAGCCCTGCTCGAACAATCAGCGCCAGGCGGTAAAGTGCTGGGTATCGATGCGGATGCGCAGG
>DATGGW010000383.1:0-4337 GCA_035308345.1 Ktedonobacteraceae bacterium
CGCGCCCAGCTTCGCCAGGCCGCTGGCAATCGCGCCCGCCACATCGCTCTCCGCCGTCTGTTTTGCCACGCGCAAGGCGTTCTTGATAGCTTTGGCGTTGGAGCGACCGTGGGCGATGATGGCGGAACCGTTGACTCCCAGCAGTGGCACGCCGCCGTATTCGGCGTAGTCCAGCCGTCCAAATACTCTTCGCAGGCCAGGACGCAGGATAGCCCCCGCCAGTTTGCTTGGCAGCGTGCTGGTCATCTGCGCGCGCAGCATGCCGATCAGCGTTTCGGCCAGTCCTTCGCTCAGTTTGAGGACTACATTCCCGACGAAGCCGTCGCACACCACCACATCAGCATGACCTTCCGGGATATCGCGCCCCTCGACGTTGCCGATGAAGTTGATGCCCAGCGTTGCGGCGCTAGCCTTGAGGAGCTGGTGCGCTTCCTGCACCTGCTGGTTGCCCTTGCTCTCCTCCTCGCCATTGGCGAGCAGGCCCACGCGCGGTGATGGCACGTTGAAGATACGCTCCATGTAAATCGAACCCATCAGCGCGAACTGCTGTAGATATTCGGGCTTGCAATCGGTGTTCGCGCCCATGTCGATCACCAGCGTTGCGCCATCTTTTGTCGGCAAAATGCCGCCCAGCGCTGGCCGTTCTACGCCCTCGAGACGTTTGAGTGTGAAGAGTGACGCCGCCATAATCGCGCCGCTATTGCCTGCCGAGACCGCTCCCAGCGCGGCCCCATCGCATACCTGCTGCAGGGCCAGCGTCATCGAGGCATTTTTTTTGCGCCGCACAGCGTTAGCCGGGTGTTCATCCATCTCGATGACTTCATCGGTATGCATGATGGGCAGGTCAAGTCCCCGCGTATCGTGTTTCGCCAGTTCCGCGCGAATGACATCCTCGCGGCCTACCAGCGTTACGCCAAAACCATATTCACGCGCCGCCTGCACCGCGCCCGCCACGATTTCGCCGGGAGCCTTATCGCCGCCCATGGCATCCAGCGCTACCCGCCCACGCTCCACTCCCGCGCGCACTTTTTGCGCATCCTCGCTCATGCTCTTCTTCCCTCTGGCTCACCAATGGTAGTCTTAACAAGCTCCACCAGTTTATCCAGGTCAAAGGGTTTGTAAACGATATGCACCACGCCCGCCTTGCGGAACCATTCTTCCTCGTTTTTTGCGTCCAGGAAGGCTGTCACGACAATCACGGGAATCTTGTGCTCGCCCATTTCCATCAGTTTGAGTTCGTCGCGCCCATCCAGGTATTGCATCATCAAGTCAAGCAAGATCAGGTCCGGCTTGTGTTCGCGCACCGCATCATAGAAACGCAGGCTCTGCGTCATCATAAAGGTTTCGTAGCCCTCGTCTGCCAGCGCCTCGCGCAGTAAATCAGCAATGGTTGGGTCATCGTCCATGACCAGTATTTTTTTCGCCATCAGCGCCCCCTCATAACAATCAGTAGGACGCGATTCGTCGCGTCCACCCTGGTAAGGACGACCCTCGCAGCCGCCCCTCCTGGTCCTAGCTCTCTCAGATAACCATATTATAGCATTATGCCCTACACAATAGACGGAAACAAGCCCCTTTTCGCGAAAGAGTAGGACTATGGGTCAGTTTTTTCTTGACATCTGTTCTAATCTGTGCTACCATCCTGCTTGTAGGGATGCGATTTATCGTGTCGATTGACTTTAGGAGGATTTGCTATTCTCTCTTCTCCCCTCTATTGCGATGCCTGCGGCGCGGCCAATCTCTCGCATGCCCTGTATTGCTTTAACTGCGGACAACCGCTGCATGCTCAGGGTGGGAAAGCGGTCGGCCAGATCAGCGGGCCACTCATCTACAATCAGTTGCTCAAGCAGCGCTATCGCATCCTGCAACAGGTGGGCAAAGGCGGTTTTGGCGCGGTCTATAAAGCAGCCGATACGCAGTTCGGCAATCGTTTAGTGGCTATTAAGGAGATGAGCCAGAACAGCCTGACCGCGCAAGAGTTGGTCGAGGCCACCGCATCGTTTAAGCGCGAGGCTATGCTGCTTGCCGGGCTGACACATCCCAACCTACCCCGCATCTACGAGCAATTTACCGATATGGGGCGCTGGTACCTTGTCATGGATTTCATCGAGGGCGAGACGCTGGAAGATCAACTGGAAAGGCTGCCAGGGAGCAAGTTACCCGTCGATAAGACGTTAGATATCGCCATTCAACTTTGTGCTGTGCTCGAGTACCTGCATATGCGCCAGCCGCCCATCATCTTTCGTGACCTCAAACCGGGCAATATCATGCTGACCACGCACGGGCACGTCTACCTCATCGATTTTGGCATTGCGCGTCACTTCAAGCCGGGGCAGGCGAAAGATACCACCGCGCTCGGCTCTACAGGCTATGCTGCGCCGGAGCAATATGGCAAGGCGCAGACGACGCCGCGCACTGATGTCTACGCGCTAGGAGCCACGCTGCACCAGTTTTTGTCGGGCAATGATCCCTCTGAAACCCCCTTTCAATTCGCTCCCTTGCAGCTGCGCGGTCAACCTGCCCTGGCGCGATTGGAGCAATTGATTATGCAAATGCTGCAGGTGGATGTCAGCAAACGCCCGGCCGGTGTCGCTGTGATCCGGCAGGAACTTCAGACTATCTCTACCCAATTGTTGATCGGCAAGACCAATCCTTTGCCCGCCGGTCTCCCGCAGGGTTACCGGCCGCCGTCGCCATCCCAATCGACGCCCGCGCTCCAGCGCAGCAGACCGCAGGCGCAGGGTAATACGCGCTTCATCTGTAATGGGCATAGCAGCCGTGTGACGGCGGTTGCCTGGTCGCCGGGGGGAACGCAAATCGTTTCGGCTAGCTATGATAAGAGCGTGCGTATCTGGGATAACACGCATGGCTTTAGCGTGATTACTTATCGCGGCCACTGGGACCGCGTACAGGCGGTGGCATGGTCGCCCGATGGCACGCGTATCGCGTCGGCTGGCAACGATAGCACCGTGCAGATATGGGATGCGGCCACCGGCAGCCAGCTCTTTATCTATCGCGGACATCACCTGCCCATCGCAGCCCTGGCGTGGTCGCCCGATGGCACGCGCCTTGCGTCCGGCGGCGACGATAAACTTGTGCAGGTATGGGATGTAAGCAGTGGAGCGGTCATCTATACGCATCGCGGGCATTCAGGCAAAGTGCAGTCGCTTGTGTGGTCGCCCGATGGCAGGCACATCTCCTCCGGCAGCGATGATAAAACCGTGCAGGTGTGGATGCCTGTTAGAGCAAAAAGTAACTTCTTCAGTATACTGCTTCCCTCTGGCCGCAGCGAGATAACCTATCGTGGGCACTCCGCAAAGGTGTACCACGTGGCCTGGTCGCCCAACGGGCTGCGCCTTGCCACAGTCAGCGCCGATAAAACCTTGCAAGTTTGGGATGCCCTGACGGGCAAACAATTCTTTATTTACCGCAACAGCAGCGCCAGCCTGAATACCATTACCTGGTCGCCCGACAGCCGCTATATCGCCGCCGGTGGAAACGACAAGCTGGCGCATATCTGGGATAGCCTCACGCGGCACGGCATCTACACCTATCACGGGCATACGGGCTATGTGACATCTATTGCCTGGTCGCCCGATGGCAGATGGATCGCTTCGGCCAGCGTCGATCGCACCGTGCAGGTCTGGGAGAAGTGATCGCGTGCTTTTCCTTGCTTCCTATGTCGCTATATGCTAACACTATAGCATACAGCACGACAATGCAAGCTAGAGAGGAAAAGCCCATGAAATTTGATCTCGACGTGGAGCAATCAGATATACGCGACGCAGTGCGCCGCTTTACCGAGCAAGAAATTACGCCTGATGCCGGTACCTGGGATGAACAGGCCTATTTTCCGCGCGACATCTATACAAAAATGGCCGGCCTGGGCTTGATGGGCATGACCACCCCTGAAGTATATGGCGGGAGCGAACTCAGCCGTCTGACGGGCGCGCTGGTGTACGAAGAACTGGCGAAAGGCGAGATGGCGACGGCGGTTGGCCTGTCGGTACACAACATGGTCACAGGGAGTATCGCTCGCTTTGGCAGCGAACAGCAGCGCCGCCGTTGGGTACCCGCATTGGCCTCCGGCGAACTGCTCGGCGCATTTTCATTGAGCGAGTCGGCGTCGGGTTCCGATGCCGCCAGCCTGCAATGCCACGCCGAACGCCGGGGCGATAGTTATGTGCTGAATGGCTCCAAGATGTGGGTCACGAATGGCGGCGAAGCCGAAGTCTACCTCTTGATGGCGCGCACCGGCATGGTCGTGGGTTCGGCTGGCATCTCCTGCTTCGTCATCGAGAAAGATACGCCTGGCTTTTCTTATGGCAAGAAGGAGC
>DATGGW010000384.1:0-2472 GCA_035308345.1 Ktedonobacteraceae bacterium
CGTTGGTGGTGGTGTGATTGAGGGGACGGAGGTGCTGGTGATCGATCTCGATCTGTGTATTCACTGCAATGAATGTGAGGAGGCGTGCGCGCGCCGTCACGGGCATTCGCGGATGAACCGCAAGGGGATGGTGGTGGGAAATATCAGTATTGCGACGGCTTGCCGCCAGTGCCAGGACCCGGTCTGTATGCTCTGTAGTCGCGCGGGCATTGCCCGTTTGCCGACCGGCGAGGTGTATATTACGGAAAGCTGCATTGGCTGCGGTATCTGCGCCGAACGCTGCCCCTACGATAACATTTCGATTATGACGCTGGAAGAGGAGACGACGGTGGGGAAGGAGAAGGCAAGCTGGCAGCAGTTCAGCAGTTTCTTTACGAAGGGATCAGGGAAGGAACGCGGACACAAGACGTTGCCGATGGCTGCGGCGCCAGGCCCGCTCAACGCACCACACGCGCCCGATGCGTTCGGTGAGATGCGCAAGAAGCTGGCCATCAAATGCGACCTCTGCGCGGGTTATAACAACCAGGCGTGCGTGCAAGCCTGTCCAACCGGAGCAGCGTTCCGCGTCCAACCCACGCAATTCTTTGGCTCGACCGAGGATATTCTGCTACAACGCGCAAAATAACACTCCAGGGAGAAAGACGATGTCTATCGCTACAAAATCACCGCAACAGGGGCAGCCAGGACCATCAGGGCCACCAGGACCATCGGCCAACCGTCGTATCTGGAGAGTGCCGCTCTCCCGCGCATGGTGGATCGGGCTGCTCTCGTGTCTGCTCTTCTACGCGGCCATCTACGTCTGGTATCTTTACGCCATCAAAACCCAACCCTTCCCAGGCCCATTCACCGATCCGCTACGAACCTTTGGAGTCATTGCCTTTGTACTGGTACTGGGAACAGCCGCTTATTCGCTGCGGAGGCGTTTCATACGCAACCTCCCTGGGAAAGCGCAGGTCTGGCTCTGGCTCCATATCTGGCTGGGTATCACCGCCGTTCTGATAGCCTTCTTACACGTCAACTATGCCCATATCCTCAACAATTATTGCGGGGATCTGACCTGTTTCACGCGGGCTGATGCTGGCACCAGCGCTCTCTACGCTCTCATTATTCTGGTGGTTAGTGGCATTGTTGGTCGGCTCCTTGATCTCTGGCAGACGCATGTCATTGCGCAGGACGCCAGTAGCAACGGCGTCGGCATTGTACGCGCCATCGAAGAGCGCCTCCTGGAAAGCGAGTATACCATCGAGCGGCTCTGCGCTGGGAAATCGGAGCCATTCAAACACTACTGCCTGCTGGCACTCGAAGGCCAGCAGTCGCTCACTCCATCGATACCACCATCCGAGCAAGCCGATTTCCAGCGTGCCTACGATGCTCTAAGCACTCATGCTCGCCTTACACAATCGCTGCACACGCAGAAACGCGCTCGCACCATCATCGCCACCTGGCGCGTGGTCCACATCACCATCGCCTGCCTCGCCCTGCTGGTCATACTTTATCACGGAGGAACAGAGTTGCTGACAAACGTGCTGCATGTGTAAGATTGTCATCACTCGCGCCTATACTTTGCCTATACTGGGAGGGCCTGCCTCTCGGTACGTTGCCTGGCGAAGTTCACAAGGGGCGATCTGCCGAGGGCGTTGGGAAAGCGATGGCGGAGCAGGCGCCCGACGTCACGCGCCATACGAAACCCCAGCCTCTGTCTCATTCCCCAGGGCAGTCTGTATGCCTGCCGGATGTCGGCGGGAAGCTGTCCCACAGTGATCGAGCGCACGATGGCCCACAATGGCCTTCGCAACCAGGGCATCGGCGGGTAAAGTACCTTCTGAGCGATGAAATGGGCCGCCGGTCCGACAGCAATCTCGCCGGAGGCCAGCACTTCGCCGATGTATTGCTGTACGGCGGCATAGCTGGGCGGCAGGGTCGCGTCGGTTAACCCGAGGAGCCGCGCATAGTTGCAGGATTCCTGCCAGTACTGTTCGCACACTGCCTCTGAGAGCGGGCCGACAAACGTTTTGTAGGCGGTGAGAATGCTATCGACGAACGCGATATGCACCCACAGGAGAGCCAGAGGCTCCATGGCGCTATAATGGTAGCCCGCGCTATAGCGTCCAATGCTTTCGGGAAGCGTCCCCTGGACGGTATGGTGCAGGCGATTGATATTGCGAGCCATGTCGTTGGCCTCGTGGGTCGTGCCAAAGATCAGTACCGCCATCCCCTGTATGGTTCGATAGACTCGTCCAAAGGGATCTTCAGCGAAACCGCTATAGTCGAGCGCCCCCTGTGCGACTATGGGATGAGCCGCCTGCATCAAAAAGGCACGCGCTCCCGCCGTGATCAACCATTGCTCTTGATGTAAACGCCAGGATAACGAGTCTGGGCCAAGCAGACCCGTGTCCGTGTCCGTGTCGCTGATCGGTAATTCGCTGGACATCGCCGCTCCACTGGCCCAGTGGATTAAGCGCATCGAATCGA
>DATGGW010000385.1:0-7900 GCA_035308345.1 Ktedonobacteraceae bacterium
ATATAGCTCCCTACGGTGCTGCTTCCGTGAAGAATGATTTTCCGGGCTGGATGTGGACTCAAGTGACCAATGGGAGTTCCATCTGGGCCATCCCGCAGGATAGCGGTCCCATGTCCATGTTCTACCGCGCTGACGTTTTCAAGAAGTACAATCTCCCGGTGCCCACCACCTGGGCGCAGTATGCGGCTGATGCGGCAAAATTACATGCTGCCAATCCCAATGAATACATCACCGACTTTCCTCCCAAGAACCCCGGACAGTTTTCCGGCTACGCCTGGCAAAACGGTGCCCAATGGTTCAGTATAAACGGTCAATCCTGGAAAGTATCCATCAATGATGCCCCCACCCTGCAAGTCGCGTCATTCTGGCAAAATTTGATTAGCAACAAATTGGTGAAGACCGAAACGGACTTCACCAATGGCTGGTACAATGACCTACAGACAGGATCATTGGCTACCTGGATGACAGGCGCGTGGGGCGCCGGTATCATTGAACAAAATGCGCCGAAAAGCACCGGGGACTGGCGGGTTGCCCCGATGCCACAGTGGCAAGCCGGTGGCGCCGTCAATGGCGACTGGGGTGGGTCCACCACCGTCGTGTTCAAGGATTCGAAGCATCCCCAGCAGGCCACCGAATTTGCCGAGTGGATCAGTGACAACGAACAGAGCGCCGAGATGGAGTTTACGGGAGGTGGAGCATATCCGGCCTTGCTGTCCTCCTTAAGCTCGGCCACCATCAACAGCCCACAGCCCTTCTATGGCAATCAGGTCATCAACCAGGTGTTCCAGCAGGGCGCCACACAGGTGAATGAGAACTTCACCTGGGGACCGACCATGGACCAGGTCTATAACGATATGGGGAACGATTTCGCGAACGTGGTGAATGGTCAGGGAACTCTCAGCAGCGCGTTGAACGCGGTTGAGCAGAGCACCATCACCTTCATGAAATCACAGGGATTCAGCGTCAGTAGCTGAGATGCCAGCGTTTGAACAGGCAGTAGTGTCGCCGAGACTGCTGCCTGGGCTTCCTGATGATCTTTGACAACCAAAACCGGTAATCGCGGCCTCCGTCCTGTAGAGACAGGGGGTGGATGTGTGGATGAGGGGGCCTTGTGCCTGTCCTCGCGCGAATGCGATCTGTTCGTGTCACGAGACCCAGACGCATCGTATCCGCGCGAGGACAGGTACTTACCCCTGAGTGCGTATTTGTAAACTCTGGCAAACCTCGCTCCTTCATAGGTCTCCTGGGGAGACCGGTAAGGAGTGTCTCACTTTAGAGAGGAGCATTGACATATGGCTCTTGAGTCTGTCACATCACTCTCCCCCGGTAGGGGAAAATCATTCCAGTTTTGGAGTCGTCGTAAGATGACGCCCTATCTCTTTTTCTTGCCCTTTGGGCTGGTGTTCCTTCTCTTTTTTATCGTGCCTATTTTCTATGCGATCTACCAGAGCTTATTCCGCTCGCAGCGCAGCGGACTCGGGTTGGGGGCACCGACTATCAACTTCAATGGGTTGAACAACTACTCGCAAGTCATACATGATCCTGACTTCTATACAGGCGTGGGCAGGGTGCTGCTCTTTGGGATTGTACAGGTTCCGATCATGCTGGGTTTAGCGCTGCTCCTGGCTTTACTGTTGGACTCAACGGTGGTGCGCTTCAGGCCTTTCTTCCGCCTGGCCTTCTTTGTCCCATATGCCATCCCCGGTGTCATCGCTGCCCTGTTGTGGGACTATCTCTACGATCCAGGTATAAGCCCGATCGTCAAAGGTGTGAGTGGATTGGGTCTGGGTTCGCCTGATTTCCTGGGTTCAAACACGGTGCTGTGGTCGATTGCCAATATCGTGACCTGGACCTGGACCGGCTACAATATGCTGATCATTTTCGCGGCATTACAGGCCATTCCGCCCGAACTCTATGAGTCAGCGCGCATCGATGGGGCCTCTGGCTGGCGCATTGCCTGGCGCATCAAAATTCCTCTGGTGGCCCCGGCTCTGGTCCTGACTTGCATCTTCTCCATCATCGGCACCTTGCAGCTCTTCAATGAGCCGTTTGTCCTCTCGACCATCTCCAATAACATTTCCACTTCCTACACCCCCAACTTCTTTGCCTACTACACCGCCTTTGCCAACAACAACTACTACTATGCCGCAGCGATCGCTGTAGTGCTGGCCGTGGTGACATGTGTACTCTCCTTCGGCTTCCTACGTGTCACCCGACGACTGTCAGGAGTATAAGCAGTATGAGTCAACAAACCGCGTCCGTGCCGGTACCAACCGCCAGGGAACTGGAGGCCGCGAGGCAACACCAGCGCCCTCGCCGCTTCAGCCTGGAAGGCACCCTCTCCATGGCCCTGCTGTTCGTCTGCACAATTTACTTTCTGGTACCTTACTTCTGGTTGATCGTCTCCTCGACGAAAAACGCGGGCGACCTGTTCGGCACCTTCGGATTCTGGTTCGCCCCCAATTTTAATCTTTTCAGCAACCTGCAGCAACTGTTCACCTATCAGGATGGCGTCTTTCCGCGCTGGCTGCTCAATAGTTTTCTGTATGCAGGAGTAGGGGCGCTGGTGGGTACCTGGCTCTCGTCGATGGCTGGCTATGCCCTGGCTAAATATGTTTTCCCTGGGCGCAACCTGCTGTTCTCACTCGTCATAGGATCTCTTCTGGTACCGGTGACCGCGCTGGCGCTGCCGCTGTATCTGATGTTTAGCGCAGTGGGACTGACCAACACCTACTGGGCGGTACTCCTGCCCAGCATCGTCAGTCCTTTCGGTGTATATCTCTCACGCATCTACGCGACGACGGGGGTGCCTGATGAACTGCTAGAAGCGGCGCGCGTCGATGGAGCAAGCGAGTTTCGCACCTATACCATTGCACTTCATCTGATGATCCCGGCGCTCGTAACGATCTTCCTCTTCCAGTTCGTACAAATCTGGAACAACTTCTTTCTGCCCCTGGTCATGCTCAGTGATGATAAGCTCTTTCCGATCACGGTCGGCTTAGAGACCTGGAATGTGACGACAGCCGGGAGCGCTAAGTTTCTCTATGGCCTGATCATCACCGGGGCATTGATCTCCACCATCCCACTGCTGGCCGGCTGTATTGCACTGCAACGCTACTGGCGTGGTGGGCTGGGCACAGGCAGTGTCAAGGGCTAATGGCGCAGGTTTTAGACGATATCACGGAATAACGAACAGGAGAACAGATGAGCATTATCCAAAACACACCGATCCAGACTCAGGTCGAGACCGACCTTGCCAAAAGATTCCCTGAGCATTTCCTCTGGGGTGCGGCTACAGCTTCATATCAGATTGAGGGAGCGATCCACGAGGATGGCCGTGGCTCCAGCATCTGGGACGATTTCGCGGCCACGCCAGGCAAGACCTATCAAGGCCACAGTGGCGAAGTGGCAGCCGACCATTACCACAGAGTCGAGGAAGATGTCAACCTGATGGCGCAGCTTGGCCTGGGTGCCTACCGGTTCTCGATTGCCTGGCCGCGTATCCTGCCCGAGGGACGTGGCGCCATCAATCAGGCCGGTCTGGATTTCTATGACCGCCTGGTGGACGCGCTGTTAGCGAAAGGTATTGTACCTTTCCCGACGCTCTATCATTGGGACCTCCCCTCATCCCTGGAGCGGGACGGCGGCTGGCTCAATCGCACTACGGCGTATACTTTTGCCGAGTATGCCGAGATTGTGACTCGTCGCCTGGGCGACCGCGTCGCGAACTGGATTACGCTCAATGAGCCGTGGTGCAGTGCGTACCTGGGCTATGGAATCGGCGTACACGCGCCTGGCCTGAGCGATCGACAGGCCGCCATCGACGCGGCCCATCACCTCATGTTGGGACATGGCCTGGCCGTGCCGAAGATGCGCGCCCACCTTCCGTCCAGCGCGCAGGTGGGGATTACCCTTGACCTGAATCCGGTCTATGGGGCCGACGAGCGGGCCGAGACGGTGCGCGATATGGCACTTGCGAACGAGTTCAGCAATGGCTGGTTCCTCGATCCAATCTATCGCGGTGCTTATCCCGAACACTTCTTTGAGCATATGGCGCTCAATCCGCCGCCCATCCAGCAGGGCGACCTGGAAAGCATCTCAGCCCCACTGGACTTTCTGGGTGTGAATAACTATTTTCGTATCCTGGTGCGTGGTACCCGCACGCAGCCTCTGGCCGATCAATTTGAAAACGTCTCGCCCATACCCAACGCCTGCTATACGGATATGGGCTGGGAGATCTACCCGAATGGCTTGCGCGATGTGCTGGTCAACGTGGGACGCAACTATCCGGTGGGCAAGCTCTACGTGACCGAGAACGGCGCTGCCTTCCCCGATGTGTGGAATGGCGGCGACACGGTCAGCGACCCCCTGCGCGTTGACTACTTGCGCGCGTACATTACAGCCTGTGCCGAGGCCATTGAGCAAGGAGCGCCGCTGTGTGGTTACTTTGTCTGGTCACTGCTTGACAACTTTGAGTGGAGCGAGGGCTATGCCAAACGCTTCGGGGTGGTGTATATCGACTATCCCACCCAACGCCGGGTGGTCAAGGAGAGCGGTCACTGGTATGCCGCACTGCTGAACGCCTTTCGTAAGGGACAGCCGTAAGCAGATCTGCGTACCGTGAGTTGGCGCGTCCAGTGATTTTGTCCTTTTTGGTGTTTTCTAAATCCCCGGAAACACGCTCCGGCGTGGTTTATGAACTCTTCTTGACGAATCACCCCCAGAGCGCCTTCACCGCCTTCGATGCCGTGTCTCTTTACCTGCACCGTGGCGTGTTTGAATCGGCGCTGGAAGACGAAGACCAAGAGCTTGAGCCGGACCGTTGGTGTAGCCATTCGGCCTGGGGGCAGCAAGTCTGGCAGATTGTGGCCTAGTGGACTATGCTCCACCTGCTACTGCGATGTCCTGGAAAGCGAGCCACTTCAGCGGAGCTGAATTTCCTCTCCAACCGGATGGATCCCTGCGCTGTCCAGCAGGAAAAGTCCTGGTCCCTCATGAGCGACGCCGAGAACGAGATGGCAGTCTGCGCGTCGTCTAGGCAGCCAGCATTCGCGCCTGCCGTCCATGTCCGTTACGCGAGCAGTGCCAATGGAACGACTATGCGACCACCAAACCGCGTCAGGTCAGCGTCTGGTCGGGAGTATCCTAGCTCTCGCCATCAGCCCCTGGGGTGTTGCTTGAGCGGGAGGCGAGCGTGTCGCAGGAGAGATCCTTCTAGGTCCCTCCTCGTGCTGCAGCAAGAACCAATCCGGTGAGCAGCACCAGGCCCAAGGCCGTGACGGCAACCAGCACACCCACCAAACGGACTCGGTGCGCAGAACCACGAAGACCCCGGGCCGCTGTTGCTTCTGGTCCAGAAGGCGCAGTTGGGATGAGGCAGAGCAGGCAAGCCAGAACTGGCCCAAAGAGCGCATAGAGCAAAAGCGCGTCAAACCAGGGAGGCTGGAGGGAGTCGACAAGAGAGCGGAGAATGCGCGTGTATCCTGTCACCGCCTCATACCCGATGAGCACATCGGCTGCAAGGATGCCCAGCAAGAGGGGAAGCGAGACAACAAAGCTCATGAATGAGAGGAGGGTTGACGGAAGCCTCCTTGTCCTGTCAAGTACCCGATCGAGTTCTTGACAACCGTGATATACAATGGGTAATGTTACGCATAAAGAAAGCTCACTACTGTGGTATACTCTGCTCAAATAAGTTCTTCTATATGCGACTACAAGCGGCATTAGGAGCGTGAAAATGGTCGAGCGTAACAAAGTCGAACCTTCAGTCGGGTCGCTCCTGGGTGATTATCGCCTGGAACAACTTCTGGAGAAAAATGAGGCTGGCCAGGTCTTTCTGGCGCGTCATAGTTCCACAGGAGCATTGTTCCGTTTGCGCGTACTGGCCGTACCCCCTGGTCTTGAACCGGAGGCGCGCATCATCTATCTGGGTTTCTTTCAGAAGCAGGCCAACCAGGTCGCCGAGCTGCAGAACCTGCATATCCTACCGCTTCTCAGCTACGGCACCTATCAAGGGATACCTTACCTGGCCTACCAGTATTATCCCACAGAATCCCTGAGCAAGCGCCTGGGGCAGCAGGGACCAACGAACGCAATAGTCGCCGGTCGCTACCTGGATCAGATCGCCGAGGCTTTAGAGTGCAGTCATCAAAGCGGCATCCAGCATTGTAACCTCAGTACGGACTGCATATACATTAAGCAGGATGGGAACCTGGTGGTGGCAGACTTCGCAGTGCTGCAAATGCTTGCACGGAGAGATGGGTACATGCATGACGCGCCTTCATCGGGACAGGAAAAGGGAGCAAAGCACGAGCTTCTGTTTGGTATGAATGAATCCAGTTCGCCCGCTCCGGAACAATTGCTCGGCAATCCTGTGGATGCCCGTACCGACGTCTACGCACTGGGAGCCGCTCTCTATCGCACGCTTACCGGCCATCGCGTTTTTCGCGGAAAGACGCGCCATGAACTCGCGCAGCAGCATTTGAACGAACCTGTTCCGCCGCTTGAAGTTTGGCGTCACGATTTGCCCGCCGGGCTGGATAATGCAATTGCCAGAGCCATGGCAAAGAATCCGCAACAGCGTTTCGCGCGAGCAGGGGAACTCGCCAATGCTTACCACCAGCTCGTTGCACCCAACGACAGAAATCGCCGGGCGTTTGTGGCTGCTTCCGTGCCCGCTCTTACCCCGGTTGTAAGCGAGAAAGCGAAGCTGCCCGAAGCGCGAGATCGACAGACAGGCGTTTCGCGCCGCAAAGCCCTCACGTTTATTGTCGCAGGCGGTAGCGCTATCGCGGCTGTCACCGTCGTCTCCATATTCGGAATACATGCCCTGCAAAACAACAGCGCGCCCACGCAGGCATCCGTTTCTACGACTCCCACCGGCGGCTCGACCGGTCACTCGACCTCGACACCGGTAACCAGTCATGGGAGAGTGCTTGCGCGCGTTTCTGATATCCCACCTAATAGTGACAAACAGTTTAGCCTTGCCGGCAGTAACAATCCCGGCCTGCTCATTCATTTGCAGGATAATCGCTTTGTGGCTTTTAATTCGACCTGCACGCACGCCGGCTGCGCGGTGAATTACAATCCACAGAACAAATTACTCGAATGCCCCTGCCACGGCGCGGTCTTCGACCCATCAAAGAACGCTGCTGTCGTGACCGGGCCGGCGACCACGCCGCTGGCTCCTGTTCAAATCTCGGTGAACGCGGATGGCACTATTACTACCGGGTCATAGTTTGGGTTAACGAGCTAACGGTGGATTGTGATAGCGATGCACAAGAAACAACTGGAGGGAAACAATGCTTGAACAGCCTTCCTTCGTGATTATTGGTAACGGAATTACCGGTGTCACCGCCGCTGAAATCCTGCGCTCCGAGGATTCGACGGCTGATATCACGGTTGTCGCCGATGATCCTTTCCCCGTTTATTATCGCCCTGCCCTGAAGGACTACCTGGCGGGCCGCGTGCGCGAAGATAAACTTTGGGCGCGTCCGAGTAGCTTCTACCAGAATCAACGCATTCGTTTCCTGGCTGAGCGAGTCGTGGGGATACAGGCAGGTCAGCACACCGTCCAGCTCCAAAGTGGTCGGCAGCTCGGATATTCTCGCCTGCTGCTCGCCAACGGCGCCCGCGCCAACCGCCTCACATGCCCGGGCGCGGAGTTGGCGGGTGTGACAACCCTGCGTACAGTTGCCGACTATCAGAGTGTTGTGAGACTGCTTGGCACAGTACATCGTGTCGTTGTAAGCGGCAGTGGCACGCTGGCCCTGGAAACCATCGAAACACTTCGCCATCGCGGCTATCATGTCACCCACCTTCTGCGCAAACGGATGTTGTGGTCAGAAGTGCTTGATGCCACCGCCTCCGATCTTGTGCTCCAGCAGGAGCGGCGCGATGG
>DATGGW010000386.1:0-9511 GCA_035308345.1 Ktedonobacteraceae bacterium
CCAGGAGAGACGAGCGTTTACTTCTTCGGTATATTGTACCCTTACCCCGGCGACACTATAACCGGTCGAGCCCATAGCAGGCGAAGTTTGTGCCTCTAGCACCGTCACATTCAATCCCCGCTCGCTCAAACGGAATGCGCAGGAAGCGCCCATAATGCCTGCACCGATGATTAACACATCGGTTTTTACTCTTAGTGACATACTTGTCCGCCTTTTCCAGCAAGTTCCGGGGTTCTGTTCTTTATCAATTGCTTTGCTTTGTTGCGCGCAGGGCTATCGTTGCTGCTTCATCAATCACATAGAGCCTGGGGAGTCGCACGAGCTGATCCTGGCTTCCCATGTAGCGGATGACCACTCCGTATTCACGTTCGGCGGCTTCTAGCGATACATAGCCATTGATGACGTCATTTAGCACGAGATTTACAGGGCGTTGGAATGGATTTCCATAACCTCCTCCTCCTGGTAGATTGAGTTGGACGCGGGCGCCTGGCGCAAGGGGAATAAGCGCCTTTGGTTGGGGACGAAGAGTGTTGTTCACGAGAAATTCACCCAGTGAGCCGGATTTACCACCTTCAAGCCCGGTAGCAGGAAAGCGAGTGCGGTCAACAAGCGCCGAAACTCCCCAGGGTGCATCCCCCAGGTAACTGGCCTCCGTCCATTGCCCTAACCCTCCACGATACGTGCCGGGTCCACCCGAATCGGTGCGTAACTCTCGCCGGTGTTGCACCAGCGGGGTTAAGCTTTCCATCACTTCGGCTGGCACCCCCGCGACACCGCTGGGGAAGCCGGTGGTATTCAGACCATCCTTGATCGCCCGCGCCCCCGTGCCGCCACACTGAAACAGGCTGAAGGTAAAGGACTCCTGGGATAGCGGCCATTTTCCATGCCAGACGGAGATCCAGATCGGATCGGCGCCGCAGGCTATGAGCTTTCCTGGCATTGCTGGAGCTAATGCTCCAAAGATAACTCCCGGCAGGAAATGTCCGATCAAGTGGCGCGAAGCAACCGGCGCGGGGTCTAAACAGTTCAGAATTGAACCAGGCGGCGCGGTCACATGAACTGGACGAAATGCTCCCTCGTTATGGGGAACCTCAGGACTCACCGCCGCTTTTATCGCAAACGAAGCATAGGCGTGAGTATAATTCAGCACCACGTTGATCCCGCGTGAACTTTGCGGCGATGAACCGTCAAAATCGATGTACATGTCTTCATCCTCAATGGTGACGGCTACTTTGATGCGGATCGGCTCGTCAAAGCCATCGCTCCAGGACTCGTTCTCGTAGCGCCCATTGGGAAATTTATGGATCGCCTCGCGCATTGCCCGTTCCGAACGTGTAATGATTTCGTCGGCCAGTGTATCGATTGAGTCTAACCCAAACTCATCCATAAAGTGGAGAAGCTCGCGCGCGCCCACCGCGTTTGAAGAGGTCTGAGCGTAAAGATCGCCAATCGTTTCGTTGGGAGTGCGCACGTTCGCGCGGATGATCTTTAATAGCTCATGATTAGGCTCATCGCGTATGAACAGTTTCGTGATCGGAATGCGCAAACCTTCCTCGAAGATCTCGCGCGCCTCGCCCGAGAAAATGCGCCCGCCGATATCGGGGGCATGACAGGTGCTGGCAAAGTACCCGACCACGCGAGCATCTTTGAAGACCGGCGAAAGTATCGTCATATCGTTGATCTGGCCAGCGGTTTGCCAGGGATCGTTCGTAATCAGCACGTCGCCCGGTTGGAGAGTTTCTGCCGCATAAGCCTTCAAGAAATGACGAACGCCGGTAGCCATAGCGTTGATGTGACCAGGTGTACCGGTGAGTGACTGGGCAATCATTGAGCCGCGCGTATCAAAGACCCCACAGGCCAGGTCCTGCGACTCGCGCACAACAGTGCTGAAGGCGGTACGCATCAGTGTGACTTGCTGCTCATTCACCACGGAGAGCAAGCGGTTCCAGAGCACCTCCAGGGTTATCGGGTCAATTTTATTCGTCATTGAAGAGAGCCCCCTCCGGTAAGCTATAGTTCAACAATAAGGTTCAACTGCTCGTCAATACGGAAACGACAACCTGGCCCTACGATCACCGTCGATTCGCGCTCTTCAACGATCGCCGGTCCGGTGAGGTTTGTGCCGGTAAGCAGACCATAGCGGTTATAGACCGCTATTTCGCGATAACCGCCCAACTCCGGGAAATATGCTCCGCGGCTTCCCTTCCGAGCGGTCTGAGCAACTGCCTGCTTATCCCTGGCTGCCTGCAAGCGTACGGCGGGCGCTGGACTGGAGGAAGTGACGCGCCAGTTGATAATTTCAATGGGCACAGACTGACTGAGCCGCTCATAGAGGCGGCGATAGACCTCTTCAAACGAGTTGATGATCGTGGAGACGCTCCCGCTGCCAAGCTGACCATCTGGAAGAGGGACCTGTATCTCGTGACCCTGACCGACATAGCGTATATCTGCCACTCGCCGGTGACTGATTTGCCCTGGTGAAGCGCCGGATTTCTCCAGCAGCGCCTGGCCTTCCGCCTCCATCTCGTTGAGCAGCGTATTGGCCTCCTGCCAATCCAGGTGATCGATGCGACCGGGCCAGGAGCGCACGAAGTCGAAGGCCAGCGGAGCGGTGAGGAAGCCAACTGCGCTCATGACTCCCGCGCCAAACGGTACGATTAAGGCTGGCGAACCCAGAGCTTTAGCAATGCGGAAACCATGCACCGGCCCGGCTCCGCCGAAGGCAAATACAGGGAAGCGATGCGGGTCCTTCCCTCGCTCCAGGGTATGGATGCGAGCGGCATTGGCCATGCTTTCATTCACAATCTGGTGCATGCCCCAGGCTGCCTCTTCAATCGAAATACCTAGCGGGTCAGCGATGCGCTCCTTAATGGCCCGGCGCGCAGCAGCGAGGTCTATCCTGAGCTGGCCTCCAAGAAAGTAGTCGGGATCAAGGTAGCCAAGCACCAGGTCAGCGTCGGTTACGGTCGGCTCGCTTCCTCCATTCCCATAGCAGACCGGGCCTGGCTCAGCGCCCGCCGAATCAGGCCCAACTTTCAATAACCCCAGCGGGTCTATGCGCGCTATCGAGCCGCCCCCCGCGCCAATCTCGATCATTTCGATCACCGGTAGTTTTATAGGGAGTCCAGACCCCTTTTTAAGACGATACCTCCGATCAACTTCAAATTCGTGGGCAATCAGTGGCTGGCCCCGGTCGATGATGCAGAACTTGGCGGTGGTTCCACCCATATCGAATGAAAGCAAATCTGCATAGCCGCATGCCGCGCCGAAGCTGGCTGCGGCCAATGCGCCGCCCGCGGGACCCGATTCGAGGAGACGAACCGGAAAGCGAATAGCCGTATCTGCGGTGACTATCCCACCGCTGGAAATCATCAAAAAAAGACTGCCCTTGATACCAATGCGAGCCAGGCGCGCCTGCAGCTCGCGCAGGTACTTCTCAACACGCTCCTGAACGTACACGTTGGTAATCGTCGTTGAGGTGCGTTCGAACTCGCGTATTTCGGGCGCGACCTCCGACGAGATCGAGACTCGCATCTCTGGCGCCACGCGCTGGACGATGGCGCGAGCTTCCCGTTCGGCAGCGGGGTTGGTAAAACTATTCAAAAAGGCAATTGCTACAGCCTCAATCCTGTTCGCAACCAGTTCGCGGGTCAGTTGCTCGACGAATGCGACATCCAACTCCTGCAGGGTCATACCATCGGCAAGCGTGCGTTGAGGCGCTTCAAAACGCAGATAACGCGGCACTAATGGCTGCGGCATTTCTAGCATAAGATCGTAGAGTTCGTAGCGGTTCTCGCGCATGATTTCAATTGAGTCGCGGAAACCCTGTGTAGCGAGCAGCGCGGTATGCGAGCCGGTGCGCTCAATGACAGCGTTTGTCACCAGGGTGGTGCCATGAATGAGCTGCTGCACACTACTCGCTGCGATGCCCTCCCGCTCGAGTGTTTCAAGCACGAGGGTTTCGACAGCCTGGGATGGATCGCGAGGCGTGGTGAGCGTTTTGCCAACTGCGAAAGCGCCGCTAGTATCATCGAATACTACAAGGTCTGTGAATGTGCCTCCAATATCCACCCCTATCCTGTAATGACCGGAGGGACCTTCCATCAATCAACCTCCAGTTTGGGAAAGCGACTCAACGGGAAAATATCTACCTGGGGAGATCGCTGCTGGGACAGGAGACCGCCGTCAACCGCAAAGATATGCCCGGTGATATAACTGGCGTCATCTGACGCCAGAAAGGCGGCCGGCCCGGCTATCTCCGCGCTCTCTCCCACACGTCCGAGTGGTATGGCTGCGCCCCGCTCCCGTTTCACCTCCGGGTCCATACCTTGCGTATCAATCGAGCCAGGGACGAGTGCGTTCACGCGAACACCATAAGGGGCAAGATCGAGCGCCATGGCCCTGGTAAGGGCTTCTATACCGCCTTTCGATGCATCATAGGCCGCCATCCCCCGGTGGGAGTGAGTAGCCCCTCCACTGGACATGTTGATTATCACGCCTTGATGACGGCGAGCCATCACCTGGGCTGCGCGCAATGAACAGAGGAAAACGCTTTTGAGGTTTACCGCGAGGACGCGGTCCCACCAGGTTTCGTCCGCCTCAAGGAAGTGACGTTCCGCATTGATTAGACCAGCGTTATTGACCAGCACATCCACCGTTCCAAAGCGTTCAAGCACAGTGTCAAATAAGCGATCAACTTGGCTCTTATCCGAAACGTCGGCAACGCCAGCAGCGGCCAATCCCCCGCTACCAATAATCGCCTGGACAGTAGCTTCGGCTCCCGCGGCATCGACATCATTGACAATGACTTGCGCGCCCTCACTCCCAAAACGAAAGGCGATGGCGCGTCCTATGCCATGCGCAGCCCCTGTCACCATCACTATTTTGTTTGTAAAGCGTTGTTGCATCAATTTGTACCCCATCTGTTCTATAGATAACTGGCCGATTTTCTAACCATGCCTTCAGTATATCTTATTTTCAGTCTTCTTTTCGAAAGATTGCGGCCTACAGGAAGACAGGAGGAAATTACCTTGACAGCAGCATAACATTATGCTATATTATCTATAGCAATTCGTTATTGCCATAGATGGTAACTACTCACCGGGCCTGTTGGTTATCGAGTTTGGCCCTGCGTATGATATGATACAGGCGTATTCTGGTATAGAAGGCGCGTTGTTCAGTTTATGGAGGAAAAATACCATGTATTCGCGCCATGCTCGACGTAAGCCGATGGTGCTGACGCTGCTTCCTGCTCTTCTTGTTGTAGTGCTTGCTTTACTATCTCTATCGCTGACTGCCGGGTCTGCGGCTGCTGCGTCCACGGGGACGCATGTCGATGTCATGACGCTAAATAGCGATATCAGCCCGGCCTCTCTAAATTACCTGACGAGCGCCATTAGCAGCGCCGAACGCGACGGGGCTGCCGCGCTGGTTATTGAGATCAACACGCCGGGGGGCGATCTGACCTCGATGGAATCAATGAAGGTGGCTGAACTCAATAGCACGGTTCCCATCATCGCGTATGTATCCCCGTCGGGAGCATGGGCTGCATCTGCGGGCGCGTTCGTTACCCTGGCTGCCCAGGTAGCCGTCATGGCTCCAGGCACCACGATTGGCGCATCCAGTCCCGTCACCAGCACGGGCGGTGATATCGGCGTCACCGAAAAGGCCAAGATTGAGAGCGTATTGATTTCGGATATGACCAATATCCAGAATCGCTATGGACGCGACGTGACTGATGCATTGAAGATGATAACCAATGCCACCGCGTATACCGATCAGCAGGCATCCGAGAATGGTATTATCGATCTGCAGTCCGCCAGCTTGAGTAATCTACTCTCACAGGTTAACGGCAGACAGGTGATCCTCAACTCTGGCCCGGTGACACTACACACGTCGGGAGTCAGCCTCCAGGTCATTGGCGCATCTTCGTTTGACACGCTTTACTCGCTTCTACTCGATCCCAATGTGATCTTCCTGTTGTTCATCCTGGCTGTAATTGGCCTTTTCGTGGAGATTTCGCATCCCGGTATGATTTTGCCAGGCGTGGTTGGCGGCATTTCATTGATCCTCTTCCTGTTCGGGGCGGGATCGATTGCTCCCAACTGGGCAGGCTTAGCATTGATGGCATTAGCTTTCGTGCTGCTGGTATTGGATGTGAAGTTGACCACGCATGGTGTATTGACTGTAGGCGCAATCGCGTCGCTCATCTTCGGCGCGCTGCTCTTTTTCAATAGCGGTGGGCCATACCAGGGGACGCAAGTGAACACTACGCTGGTCTATGCAATGGCAGGTCTGGTTGGTTTGCTTGGTCTTTATATCGTCACAGTAGTGGTGCGCATGCGTAGACAGCGCGTAACGACCGGTACTGAGGGCATGATCGGAGCGTTAGCTACTGCGACGACGCCGCTGTTGCCTGGGGGAAGGGTCAATTATGAAGGTGAGAACTGGGCTGCCGTGCTGGATGATGCAGGCATGTCCGTCGATCCAGGCTCAGAAGTGCGTATCGTCTCCGTGGAGGGGCTGCGTTTGCATGTTACTCCCGCATTTGATAGATTTACAAACTCTACCCCGAGCTTAACTCAGGGGTAAAGAAGGAGGTATCCCATGGATTCTTCAGCGATTATACTCATCGTGGTTGGTATCGTAGTGGTTATTCTCTTATTGTTGCTGCTATCGGCTGTTCGCGTTGTTCAGCAATATGAACGCGGCGTGATCTTCGTGCTCGGACGTTTGATTGGGGCGAAAGGTCCCGGCATTTTCCTGGTGCCACCCTTCATCACGCGTATGATTAAGGTCGATCTACGTATCGTGACCTTGCCTGTGCCGGCGCAGGAAGTGATTTCGCGTGATAACGTTACCATCAAAGTCTCAGCTGTAGTCTACTTCTATGTGGTCGATCCGTCTGCGGCTGTTGTGAACGTGATGAACTTTATCCAGGCTACCACGCAGATTGGTATGACTACACTGCGCAACGTACTCGGCCAGTCCGAACTGGATGAATTGCTCTCGCAGCGCACCAAGATCAACCGCGAGTTGCAGACCATCATTGACGAGCATACCGAGCGCTGGGGCGTGAAAGTTACAGCAGTCGAGATCAAAGATATCGAACTGCCCGCCACTATGCAGCGCGCGATGGCGAAGCAGGCCGAGGCTGAGCGTGAGAAACGCGCCAAGATCATTCATGCCGAAGGTGAGTATCAGGCTTCAACTCAACTGGCTCAGGCTGCCAACATCATTGGCTCGCAGCCCAGCACTCTGCAATTGCGCTACCTGCAAACGCTCACGGAAATCGCCGTTGAGAAAAACTCGACCATCATCTTCCCTCTGCCGCTTGACCTGATCGAGCCATTCTTGCAAATTGCGCGGCAAGGAGCGAATGCGGCTGCGGTCAATGGACATGACGGGCCTGCAGCAATGCGCCCCGTGCCACCTGCGCCGCAGTCATCAAACCAGGGTTAATGACGCCGGGTGTAAAGGCACGATTTGGCTACGAGGGCGACCCTTGCGGTCGCCCTCGTAAGCTACGTTAATTATGTCTCCGTTAGACGATATGATTCTCCCCCTGCTTGCTGCGCAGATATTCGGCGCAGGTATTGTAGGTTTCCTCTGAAATCAAACCACGCGATAGATAGTGATTGAGCATGACATCCAGTTTCAAAATACTCATGAGATTATAGCCATGGAGGCGCAGCCGCTCAGCCGCTCCATGCTCACGGTCGACTAGCACAATCACATCCTTCACCTTCAGGCCGTTTTCTTCCAGTAATTCGGCTGTTTCCAGGATGCTGCTGCCTCGTGTAATCAGGTCATCAATGATGAGCGCGGTGTCGCCAGCAGTGTAACGACCCTCGATACCACGCTTTCCTGTACCCTCTGGCCGAATACGAGCGTAGATAAGCGGGATATTCGTCTCCAGAGAGTAAGCCGAAGCCAGCAGTAGCCCACCGACCGGAACTCCGGCAGCCACGGCGAAGGGGTGAACTCGCGGGCGGCGCAAGGACTGTGCCAGGTTGATTTCCTGCTGCATGAGCTTACTGGCAACACGCAGTGCAGTTGGATTACTGATAAGCACCTTGGGGTTGATAAAAACAGGGGAACTGACGGCTGATTCGCTTACGGTGAAATTCCCAAATTGGACGCCACCAAGATCGTACAGCGTTTGCGCCAACCAGAGATTGTCCAGAGATTGCTCTTTCGCCACGTCTCAGCATCCTTTCTCTACAAGATTTGGTGTTGTCTCAGTATATCATATCCTTACAGGGCGACCGCAAGCCAGATTGGTCTTGCGTTGAATACCAGGGTATGATACCCTATTTTGCGAAATGAGTGGACATACCATACAAGCAGATTACGCGGGTGAATATAGATGCCAATCGTGAGTGTTATACAGGTAGGCAAATCGTTTGGAGCGGAACGCATTTTTGAGGGCGTCAGTTTCCAGATAGACGAACAGGATCGCATCGGGCTGGTTGGTCCCAATGGCGCGGGCAAAACTACGCTGCTTGATCTTCTGGCCGGACGTCAAGAAGCGGATGAGGGGAACATCGCGCTGGCGCGCAATATACGCATAGGATATCTGACGCAAACCATCGATTTCCAGCCGGAGAATACCCTGCGCGAAGAAATGCTGACCGTCTTCGACCAGGTACGCGCCTGGGAGCAAGAGGTTGGAGAACTGGCGCAAGCCCTGGGCGATGCAGCGGCGCAAAATGATGGCGCGCTTCATGAAAGCCTGATGCAACGTTATGCAGACCTGCAGACCCGTTTTGAACATGCTGGCGGCTATACCTATGAGTATAAAGTAGACCAGGTGCTTGATGGCCTGGGCTTTTCACGCGAACTGCAGGGATCGCCTGTCAGCCATTTAAGTGGCGGGCAGCAGACACGCGCCGCGCTCGGAAAGTTACTGTTGCAGGAGCCTGACCTGCTGCTGCTGGATGAGCCGACCAACCATCTTGACCTGGCCGGGATCGAGTGGCTGGAAGAGCTTCTGGCCAACTCGCCGTTCGCGGTGGTCACGGTGAGTCACGACCGCTACTTTCTGGAATCCACTTCGACCCAGATCATCGAATTGAACCGTCTCTACGCCGATGGCCTGCTGCGCGTGAAGGGCAACTTCAGCCGCTTCCTCGAAGAGAAGCAGGCGTACCTGGAGGCGCAGAACCGGCAGATGGAGAGCCTGCGCAACCGGGTGCGAACCGAAATCGAGTGGCTGCGCCGCGGACCCAAGGCGAGAACCACGAAATCGAAGGCGCGGATTGACGCGGCCACGGCCATGATCGGGCAGTTGGCCGACATGGAGACGCGGACCACCGCGGGTTCTGCGGGCATCGATTTCGCGGCCAGTCAGCGCAAAACCAAAAGGCTGGTGGAATTTGAGAATGTGGGTTGCGGAGTTCCCGGCTCTGAAGCCGATCCAAAACCAATAAAAAGACTCTTCGAAGGATTGGATTTTGTGCTGACAGCAGGCACAAAGGTGGGCCTGGTGGGACCGAACGGTAGCGGGAAG
>DATGGW010000387.1:0-3035 GCA_035308345.1 Ktedonobacteraceae bacterium
GATGAGTACAAACTTTATGCCCAGGCGGCGTATCACTAATCGCGGCGCGCTCTATACTATGGTCTTGCTCGCGGGGCTTTCGTGGGGCGCATTACTGCTATTCACCCACTTTGTGCCGCCCCGCGGCATCGCGAGTTTTGCCATCTTCTTCGCCTTTTTGTTCGTGGCATTGGTTTGTACTTTCTCGCCATTAGCGTATGTCATCGGTTTGCGCTTCATTGCTTCGCGGCTTTACCGCGCTACACTGCGGCACTCGCTGCGCCAGGGTATCTTATTGTCGCTGTGGATCGTGTTCAACCTGATATTGCGCGCCCTGCATAGCTGGAGCCTCTTCACTACCATCGTGAGCCTGGGAATCGTGGCAGTCATCGAGGTGCTGTCATTAGCGAGAAAATAGGAGATAGCGATGAATATCCTCGTCATACGCCCCGGAGCTATAGGCGATGCGCTGCTGAGCTTCCCCACATTACATGCCCTGCGCAGAAAATATGCGGCGCGGCATATCACTTTTGTCAGCAACGCCAGCGTCTTGCCACTAACGCAGGCCTGGAAGCTCGCGGAAGAAGTTTCCGATTTTCAAGAAAGCCGTTGGAGTGAGCTTTTCTCGACAACGGGCATCCGCAATGCCGCGTTGCGCGAAGCGGCGGCATCGACAGATATGGCGATTTGCTGGCTGAGCGATGCTGACCATCTCGTCGAACGCAACCTGCGCCAGGCGGGCGTTAAAAAAATTATCATTGCGCCCGGCAGACCGCCAGGGGATAGCTTTATGCATGTTGCCGCGTACCTGGCGTCAACGGTGGGTATAGCGGAGCAGCAGGTATTCTCATGGCATCCAACCCTTCCGCCTGCCAGCAGTAAGAAGGGCAGTAAGACCATTGCCATTCATCCTGGCAGTGGCAGCGAGCGCAAATGCTGGCCTATCGCCTCATTCGCAGAAGTCATCAAAACACTCTGGCAGGCAAACTATCCCGTCCTGCTGCTGGCAGGGCCAGCCGATGAGCAGCGCCTGGCATACCTTCAGGCTCACCTCGCACCCCCACCAGACCTCTATAGAACGCTGGTCAAGGCGCCTCTGCTGGAAGTTGCGCAGCAGCTCCGGCAGTGCCGGGGTTATCTTGGCAACGACTCAGGTATTACTCACCTGGCGGCTATGCTTGGCGTCCCAACGGTGGCGATTTTTGGGCCAAATACGAGGGTTTCCAACTGGGAGCCACTCGGCAAGAGTGTGGATATCATCCACCAGCCGGACCTGAATTTTCTCACAGTATTTGTGGTCATGGCGATAATACGCTCGACTTTTCATTTATAGGGACCCGATTTATCGTGTTCGTCCCGACAAATTACCCAGTGAATTGAATACTACATACACAATTATGTATAATACTAGACATAAAGAGATACAATGACGTAAGTGTACTCGTAATCAGTAAAAACGGGAGGAAAACGTCGATGCTGAAACATCCAGATACACAGCCTGCAAACTCTTCACCGGGAAAACTGGTATTACCGGCCCCCAACGAAGAACAGCATGTATCTAGCGATCAACATAGCGCGCCAATATATCCCGGTCAGCTCATTCGCCAGAAAACGTCGCCCGCGCCAAAGGGGGCATTGCCGAAGCTTGCATGGTACTGGCGCAAGGACCCGGCCTACAAGGTCTTTATCATCGCCCTGGTCATGGTAATACTGGCGGCAGCCGTATTCATTTCGCTGGGTGGCGCTTCTTTGTTTGGCCTATCCCTGTTTGGCTCAAGTTATCCACAAAATGCCCCCGCGAATGTTGCTCCCGGTGGCAAAGTTGACCTGCAGCCCACCTTTCCAAAGCCCGGAGGCGGCCAGGGGAGCAACCAGAATAGCCAGCCGCCCGCGCAGCAAACGCCTGCGTTTGGCCCTACAGCCACGGGAGGCGCCCAGCCCAGTCCGCAGCCCGGTGGATCACTTACTGTCCAGATTACGTACTATACACCCTTTGTGACTAACGGTAACAGAGCTGTCGTCACTGTTTCGACTAACCAGCCGGGAATGACGGTCTCATTGCAAGTACGCTATAGCCAGCAAGCATCTGGCGGGCGTCCGGCTACGCAGATAACCGATGGCAACGGCAATGCAACCTTTATCTGGATAGTCTATGTTGCTGGCTTCGGGCATAAAAATGCCCAGGCTGTAGTGACGGCGGTAGCGAGCGATCAAAATGGGCAGCGCGCCTTCTCGAACACTGTGACAATTCAGATAATGCCAGGATACCCGATAGTGTAGGTAGGGACGCGATTTATCGCGTCCCCCATCATCGTGAATCGCGTCCACGATCATCGTGACAGAGCGGGCGTATTGCGTGTATAATTCTGTAGGGACGCCCGTAGGGGCCAGATTTATCGCGCCCGTCCGAAGCGACAAAGGATATCACATGACGCAAACCGATGAAATCCGCCAGGTTCAGGAGGCCGCGCGCGCTGTTCGCCAGAATACCGGCCAGGTGATTGTGGGCAAAGAAGAAGTTATTGATCTCATGATGGTGGCTCTGCTCTGCGAAGGACATGTGCTCTTTGAAGATGTGCCGGGTATAGGCAAAACGATGCTGGCGAAATCTCTGGCGAAATCGCTTGGATGTTCGTTTCAACGTATTCAATTTACGCCCGACCTGCTCCCTTCCGACATCACAGGTATCACTTTTTACAACCAGAAAAAGGGCGATTTTGAATTTCGTCCTGGCCCGCTGCTGGCGCAAATAGTGCTGGCTGACGAGATCAACCGCGCCACGCCGCGCACGCAGTCCGCGCTGTTGGAGGCCATGGAAGAACGGCAGATCACCATCGAACGCGAGACCATCCAATTGCCGCGCCCATTTATTGTGATCGCTACACAAAACCCGGTTGAATTGGAAGGCACATTTCCTCTGCCGGAGGCGCAGCTTGACCGTTTTCTGATGCGCCTGCGGCTCGATTATCCCAGCCAGAGCGAGGAGCGCCTGATCTTGCAGCGCTTCAGAGAGCAACAGCCGCTGGAGGACTTAAAGCCTGTACTGGCGGCGGAAC
>DATGGW010000388.1:0-21227 GCA_035308345.1 Ktedonobacteraceae bacterium
TGTGGCCCGCTGCCAGAGAAACTGCCGGATCAGTTCGGCGGACCATTTGATACAATGCAGCAGGTGCGAGAGGCGCTTGGTGCCAGCAGGGGCTTTGTCCGGCGTATCGAGATAGCCTCCCAGTTCGCTGAGCAGCAAGCCATTGACGCGATCGCGAAACGTCAGGATCACCGCCACGGTTTGCAGAAAGGTGCACACCAGTCGCTTGTCGATGCGAACATCCAGTTCGATGAGCAAAGGGGCCAGAAAGCGGGCCAGGGCTGCGTACAAGCCTTGCGCCATTTCCGCTGCGTTGTAGAGAGGAACTAGCGGTTCCTCCACACATGTGAGATACTGGGTAGACATGAAATCATCTCCTGGATCAACTGGTTGAGTTTGTTCGGAAACGCTCTTCCAGCTTATCTCAGGAGGTGTCCTTTTACGAGCTCATCCGTAAAACTCGGGATGACTCATGTCAAGGGCCATTTACAAAACGTTGTTGGAAAAAGTAAGGTGGGGAGCCATCTCTCAAACAGGTAACGGTTGAGCTGATCACTCTTGGCGCCGCATGATCACTTTTCACCCTAAAATCTGACTACTTTTCGTGCTTACTACCAGCTCTATGAGCGTTGTAAATTTCGTCGGCGGGCCTAAGAGGCCTGATTCTGCTCGAGGTGTCTCAAAAGTTGGGCTACTTTCCGGCACCCCAACAGATTCCAGTATCCATCATCCAACCAGCCCTTGCCTTATAGCATACGCAACGGCGGCGGCCCTGCCTGGCACATCGAGCTTGACGAAAATATTGCTCAGGTGACGATTAACCGTCCTGGGGCTGATGACGAGGGCATCGGCCACCTCGCGGTCGGTATGGCCCTCGGCTACCAGGCGCAACACGTCTAACTCGCGCCTGGTCAGATGCAGGTTAAGTATATAGCCTGCATGCGCGAGATGTTCTTCAACAAATTTACGCGGTAGTGTGGGCGCATTGTGCGTATCGAGTTGACGCATGCCTTCTTGCAGCATGTCTACCATGCTGACAGCCCTGTGCATGTCATAATGCATGAAGATTTCACGTGCCGCCTGGCACAGTTGATGAATGTTTTCTAAGCTTTCGCGCGGCGAAATGTGCTGCTGACCGGTGCGCATCAGGGCGGTACGCGCCTGTTCGTAAAGTAGAGCGGCTTCTTCAGGCTGATTTCCGACACGCCGGCAGAGCTTGAGTCCGTCTTCAAATGCTCGCTCTGCCTCGTCCCAGTGGCCGTCCAGCGCGGCTACCTCGCCTCTGATGCGATCAACTGCAACGCCGTAATACATGAAGCCGCCCAGTTTATTAATACGCTCGATGTAGGTTGTTGCCTGCTCAGGCGAGCCGATATGCATGAACCCTTCTGCGAGAAATGGAATGTAGAAATGGCCGCTATAACCGACCGGCTCTTGAAGGGTAGCCGCCTGTTCCAGTTGAGTTTTTGCCTCTGCCTTGCGTCCCGTCACCGCGAGGAAGTGACCATATAGAGCCAGCGCGCTGGGATACCATTCTGTATTCGCGGCAGCGCTAAGCGATGCCAGGAAAAGCTGCTCCGCCTCGCGCCATTCACCCTTGCGAAAAGAGAGTTGCGCCTGCACCTGCAATATAACCGGCTTGAGACGGGCATTGCCGGTTGCCTCAGCCTCTTGCATAGACTGCTGCAGGCGGGACTCACATTCTACCCATTTCCCTTCGGCAAGCCCCATGATAGCCTGATTTAAGTGCAGCCATCCGAGAACATGACGAACACCATAACGACGCGCCATCTCAAAGCCGCGCAAATTGTGCAGGCGCGCTTTTTCCATCTCTCCCAGCGCCTGGTAGATGATTCCCAGTCCCTGATCTCCCAGAGCTGCGCGGAACGGGTCGCCAATGGCTACATAGAGTTCGTGAGACTGTTCTTGCAGGCGTATCGCTTCATGGATGTGCTCGCCCCAGCCGCGAATCCAGCTTACCAGGTGCAACGCGAAAGCCTGACTTCCGCGATCACCCAGTTCGGTTGCGAGTTGATACGATTGCCACAGCGCCTTTTCCGCCTCCGCTGCTCGACTGAGCAGTAAATCCATGGTTGCCTGCGCCTGTAAGAGTAAAATGCGCTCCGCGCTTAGCTGGCGCATTTCAGGTTGGTTGATTTTGCCGGAGAAGCTGCGCGAAGTCATCCATGCGTAATGGCGCTCTTTCTCGCCTGGTATAGCCTGCTCGCCTGGTTCAGCAACAACAGCGTCCAGCACGCTGCGCGCAGCCTGCAGGTGAGCAAGCGTCAATTCATACTTGCCCTGCATGCGATAGACATCCGCCAGCGTGCGATTAGCCCGGGCTGACAGCGATGCTATGAAGGTAAATTGTGAATGGCCAGCAGGTGTGGTCTCGCGCTGCAACTGTTCTAAGGCTTGCTGAAAAGCCTTTGCCGCCTGGTTCAGTTCTCCAATTTTGAACCAGCTTTCACCGATCAGGACATGCACCTGCGCCATCGAGAACGGTGATGCCTCACCTGCTGCAGAAGGAGAAATCTCCATCAATTTGAGGGCAGTTCGAAAATGAGCTATTGCCTCGCGGTATGCCTGCTGTTTAACTGCATCTTCGCCGGCGCGCAAACTCCACCGCAGCGCCGCCGGTTGCTCGCGGCCAAGCACATAATGGCGAGCCAACTCCGCGGCAGGGGCCTGCGCGCCATAATAAGCCTCTAATGCCGCGCCAATCTTGCCATGCAGCGCGCTGACTCGATGGGCTGTCACCTGGCTGCTCAAAACCTCCTGCACGATACCCTGGCAAAAGAGGTAGATATTGGAAGTAGTCACTTGATATGCAATCTCATAATCTTGATCCGCGAGCTCATCTGCCTGTTCATTCTCTGTAAGAGACGCCATGTGTGGTGAAAGGGCGATGATTGATGCCTGTTCGGCTTCATCTATCAATGCTTGAACCCGATTCTCGCTCTCTCCTATTACCATCACCAGAGCTTGCAGTGGGAACGTGCGCCCAAAGAGGGCAGCCACGCGCATTGCTTCCTGGCAGTCTTTGCTCAACACCCGCAGGCGCTGCCCGATTGCCAGGGAAATACTTGCGGGCAGTTCTGCCACGCTGGCCCTCGTCGCATCCCAAATACCATTGCGCTGCGCAAGCTGGCCATTGAGTGTGAGCATACGCACCAGCTCTTCCAGGAAAAATGGATTGCCCCCTGCGCGTGCCAGCAGCGCCTCTGTACCTGAAATAACTCCCGGAAGCAATGCCTGCAGGTGTTGCTCTGAGCACTCACGGCTGAGGGGCTGAAGCGGGAGTAGTAGTAGCAAACCCTGGCGCATAAGTTCGCTCAATAGCTGTAAAGCTGTGGCGGCCTGGCGCGGGGTTTCAAGGTTATCACCATCAGCGTCTCCAGCTGCCTGTGACGATGTGGGAGGGCGTGTCACTCCAACCAGCGCAACGCGGCTGCTATGCAGGCGCACAGTGAGGTACGTAGTAAGCTCCAGGCTGGCGCTGTCCGCCCATTGCAGGTTACCAATGCTGAGCATAACGGGATACTCCGCCGCCATACGTTCCAGCAAAGTTGCTACAGCATCAAAGAGACGGAATTTTTCCTGGTCGGGAGAAAGCGCTTCAGGCATGACGGTTATATGCAGCAAATGAGGAAGTTCAGGGAAGAGCCGGGCCAGCGCGGCTACCATGGGCATTCCGACTAGAGAGATCGATGCGTTCGTATCAACAGCGCTATTGCCTGGTTGTGACTGCGAGTTAGCGTACTCAAGTTGATCCAGGCCAACCAATACGCGCAATGACTGGATTGAACTGGAGCGTATAACAGGACGCAGCGCTTCGATAAATGATAGATAGGGAAACATAACGCCAACCTCATATGCGCGCCCTTCCAGCACCCGGAAATCACGCTTTCGCGCCTCCTCGCCCATCTCTGCCAGCAGGCGCGATTTCCCCACTCCGACATCACCACTGATCATCAATGCGCGCGATCCGATAGGACGATTCAGCGCAACTGTATCCAGTAAAGCGCAAATAGCGCGCATCTCGGTCTCTCGACCGGCCAATGGCAGTGGTTGAACGTGTAGCTCGATGCCTGTTAATGGGTCAGCAAATGGCGCTTGCACGTTTGTATACTTCCTTGCTATCACTTTCTAGCTGGTTTGCGTGCCCGTTTTTTCGCCTAAATCAGTATTGGCTGCTCGTTTTGCAATACGAGGCACAATATCATGATAAACGAACAGCGCATAATAGACCAGTAAGAACGGCACATCGAAGAGGAAATAAATCCAAAAAGCGCTGGAGGCTCCCAGCCACAGCAGATGATAGAGCAGCGCTCCCGCCACCAGTGTGCCATAGACAACAGCGACGATAGCCAGGGGACGCACGCGCGCCCACTCGCGTTCCGTGGTGAGCCAGAACGCTCCGGCTGCATTACCAAGGATGATCGCGCCAATAAATCGATCCAGTATTGGGGGAATGCTCGTAGGCCAGAGCCGTGAGTGGAGCTCCGGTAGAAAGAAAAACCCGAGGCCGATAACAAGGTTTGCCAGACCCGCGAGAAAGGCCAGCACTCGTTCTGGTGGGCTAAATTCCTGGTGCTTCAACATTGCGGCTATCCCTTTCGAAATCAATTCAATTGACCCATCGATTATACAATAGAACGGTCTGAGAAGTAAGTCAGTAGAAAGATGGATATTTTGCGAAAAAGAAAAGCCTGGGGAAAGTTCAGGCGGAAGTTTCCATATAGGCCCCATACTACGTAGGCTGACACCAAGGACAAAGTAGCGGGCATTACGTGTATCCAGTGTCTCCATCCTCAGTTCCGAATAGCTGCTGAGAAAGTGAACTTCGCCCATTTCACCCGATTCTTCGCCTGCTTGTTGTGCTCATCGAGCATTTCAGATATACTCATGAATACGCGGAAAGTTCCGACGATGTCTCTGCACAAATGTGGGAAAGTTCCCCATTCAGTAGTGTCCCTACTGAGAGGAAGTAGGGGTTCAGGGAAGGAGTCGTGTTCATGGACACGCCCACACCGGAGAGAGGGACGAAGAACCTCCGTTGTCCGAGGTGTGCTACACTTGTCCGATCAGGTGCGCACTTTTGTAACAATTGTGGCGCTCCAGTTGCAAATGCACCCATGCGCCACCCTGGCACTGACTCAAGTCAGAAGGAACAGCAAGGAGAAAGTTCCCCTACCATCTTCGACAAGGTGCCCCAGGTACAGACGGTGCTGGTGGCGATTCTCCTGGTGGCGCAAATTCTGCCGCAGCCCCACCTCAGTAGCGGCGTGTTTGCCGAGGGCGGCGGGGTAGAATATGGCGTTCCGCTTGTTGTTTTCCTTGTGCTGGCTGTCTCGCTTGCGACCGGGTACTGGCTCGCGCTAGCCGGAGCACTCCGTGCGCATTGGAGTGTCGGTTTCCCAGTAATCGCGCTCTCAACCGGGTTACTGGCCGTTCAGCCTCTCACCGCGTTGTTCACCCTTGGCAACGGAGTCGGGGCAAGGCTAGCACCGTACACAGCTGAAAGATGGATGAGCCTGGCTCAACTTGTCGTTCTGGCAGTATTCTGGCTCCAGGCATTGAGCAGCCTATTAAAGCGGAAACGGAGGCTGCTGTCTTCTGAAAGACAAGCCGGTATCCGGCAAAGGTATGGAAGGGTCCTCATAGGTGTGCTGGCCTTACTCTTAATCTACTACGGCCTTGCGTTCGGAATCTGGCTCACATTTGTACGCGCTGGCCTAGCGATGACCGGGACTGGATTCTTGCTCAACGCTTTTGGCTTGCAGGTGCTCTACCTCCCTCTTTTCTTGGTGCTTCCTATTCTCGCTTTGAGTACCGACTTGCTCGACAGCGGACAGAAGATCGTCAAGCATTTCCTCTTCATCAAGCCGGGGGAAGTTCGTTTCCCTCGATTGCTTCCAGGCCTGACGGCGCTGGTGGCTATGGGCATGATCGTGTACAAATTGCTCCAGGACGGCAGCGGGCTCATGCTAGGGCTGGCAACCATCCTGGCACTGGCAGGGATCGTGGCGCTTCTTGTTCGCTTTGCGCGGGTAGACGAGCATTGGACGCAAGAGATTCCCTCCATCTGGTTGTTTTTGGGAGCGGCATTCTTCCTTCTTTATTGATACAGTGCTGCTGGTTGATATCAACCCCTTCTCAGCGGGACAGGGGTACCTGGTAATCACGATACTCTCCGTACTCCTCATAGTGCCCATTGGACTGGGAGCTCTGACAGTAGCGCTGTTCTTGATCATGCGTGGTCGGAGGGGCCAGCCACAGCTAGGAGTTGGGGGACTGTTCCTGGCGATGGTCATCCTGATGGTCCTGGCCGTCTATTTGCCATCTGCCCTGTCCGCCGCTGGCTTCTTTGTGCCACAACCACACGATCTCTTGGGTTCGATGATCGTGTGCGCCGCAGTTGGCACTCTCATATGGATGTTGTCGGTGTGGCGGCGATGGAAAGAGGCGCAGCTCCCGCTGGCGATCACGTTCCTCTTGCTGGCAGGACTGCTCATTGTAGCAGGGGGATACGCTCTCTTGCAGCTGAATGCGACGTTGGGCTCACTCTCAACTGTTCTGCTAGCCGCGCTCTTTCTCCTGCCGACCTTGTGGAGTTCCGTTATTGCTCCAACATTGAGGGCGCGCACACCAAAGCTATGGAGTTATGTCATATCCGACCCCAACGAGCAGGATACGATCCACGAGAATCCTCTGCTCCCCCACGAAGGACGTGTCTGGCTGAAGACAGGATACACGCTGGTCGGTAATGCTCTACTTTTATATCTGGGTACGCTGCGGGATCCGATCACGCGCGCAGTGCCTCCGCCCTTCTTGCAAAGCGACCTGACAGCTTCGTCTGGGTTGCTCCTCCTGGGGCCCGCGCTGGTTGTGATGGGCTTCATCTTAGGCATGCGGCAACATGTGCCACATCTGGCACCGGCCGCCAAGCATGCCAGGCGTATCTCCCCGATGGCTATGCAGGTAGGAATTGTGGGGAGCGGAACGCTTGTCACCGTGCTCGTCACCACCTTCATGCTTATCACCACCTTGCCCCGACTTATCCAGACCAGCGAGAATCGGCAGTATACAGCAGCCATTCCCGGGCCGGATTGTGATCCTGGAGGAGCCACTTGGTCAGTGACACCGGGCGAACCGATCAGTACTACTTGCTTACAATCAAGCTTGCAAGTCATGATAAAAGCGCAGAATGGTGGAACGATAGAATTCACTCCTCCCAGTGGCGTCTTCACGCAGAATTATCGTGTCTCGGTACAGGTAGAATTTGACTCCTTATCAAATGGATGTATCGTGATCGTTACTCACGCTTTGGCGGCAAGTGGATACCAAAACCAATTCTGCACCAGCCGCTCGTGGACTATGAGACGTGTAGGCAAATCGACTACCTTGCTTGCCTTTGGTCAGGTAGCTGCAGCCAGGCAGTATACCATTGAAGCAACAACAGACGGGCCAGATCAGCGCCTCATGATCAACGGGGTTGAGGTAGGTAACGTTTCGGATACAGCCTTCTCTACCACCGCATTTATCAGCCTGGGGACCCAGAACCTCGGTGATACAGTGGGAGCGGTTGTTTTCAGCAACTTCGTCTTTACGCCGCTGCCTGCCCTTCCGCCAACTTCGCCGCAGACAACGTATCGTGTATCCGCTCCAGGAGTAGCTTGCGACAAAGGTGAAGCACAGTGGGCGTTGATGACTCCCCAGAAAGTCAAGTCTTCCGTTGTGTGCCAGTCCAATGGCACGTTGTTTCAGCTTCCGGGAGGTACACTCAGCTGGGAAGCGTTTACTCCTCCCAGCGGCCTCTTTCCACACAATTATCAAGTGTCCGTACAAGCGAACCTTGGCTCTTTGCCTAAGGGGTGTGTGGCTATTGAGGAACGTGTTTCAGGAGAAAATTATTACCAGCTAGGTTTCTACGACTATATTCTCTGCACGGGAGGTTCCTGGAGAATAATTGCGGAGGACGGCAACACCACCTTCCCGCTTGCCTCGGGGAAAGTCACACCCGCCGCTGTAAATACCTTAGAAGCAAGCGCACAAGGTCCGCATCTGCGATTTACCATCAATGGAGTTGAGGTCGGCTCTGCTTCCGACTCCAAGTTCACATCCACGACGTTTATCAGGTTGAGCTTCGTCAACAACAGTAATGACGCAGGAGCAGTGTTTTTCAGCAACTTCATCTTTACCCCCTTATCTTAAAGGGACAGCACATGAAATCTGCTTGCTAGATGAATGACTCTCCCGAGTGGGAGAAGCATTCTGGACTTGATACACCCATTCACGTGTTCCTCAAAGAATCTTCAGATGCCTGAAGTACCCGCTACTCAGTCTGACAGCTTACGTAGTATGGGGCCATATATGCAAGAATAAGCTGGTTGTAGGGGAGCAATTCATTGCTCCCCTACAACCAGATGTATATCAGATGACAGGCTGCGTCTGGCCGTCGGTCATCGCCTGGGGACCGGCGTGCAAGACTCCGCCGCCGCCATCGAAAGGTGTGCCGGGAATGCTCGGATTACCCAACACCTGGCGGGCAAACTTGACGCCGTCAAACCACATCCCCACGTGTTCCAGTTGAATGCCCGATGCTTCACCTGTCTGATCGGTTGATGTCACTGCAGATTGAAGCGCATCTGCCGCAAACGCTCCAAGGGCAATCAGGTGGAAAATCGACTCGGCGCTGCCGTCACCATGTGTGATAACATCACCAACGTACTCCGCGTGCCCAAACGGTTTGGCGGAAAGTTCTGTGAAGAAGACGGTGAACTTCGTGTTAGGCGGCATATTCTGCACGTCTACGATTACCGTGTCAAAGTCGCTGATGGCCGGATTACCTTCGATGATCGTGACCAGGGCTGTCGCGTTTGGAAAGAGCTGCTTGATACTCACCGGAACCAATGGAACCTGGATAAGCAGGGTGGGATCTGCTGAGGCCAGCACTTTGACGGTCGGAGCTTCCTGATTCCCGAACGAGGGCGTGCGCAGTTTGAGCGCCGCTGTAGGAAAGGGGCCGCCTATAGTAGTTGTGCTGGTAGGTGTAGGGGTAGTCGTAGTACTGCAAGCGCTCACGAGGAGACCCACCAGCATCACTGCTGCCAGCAGCCATCTCGATTTGAATACTCTTTGTAATGACATGAACTGGCTCCTTTCTTAGAATACTGGCAGGGTTTGACCATCGGTCATGGCCTGCGGGCCGGCGTGCAGTGGCGGGTTTCCTGCATCAAAGATGGTTCCCTGCAGCGCTGAGTTGTTTAATACTTTCTGGGCATCTTGAAGCGAGTTAAACCACATACCCATGTGTTCCAGGTTAATGCCTGATGTCAGTCCCTCCTGACCATCTATCGAGGTGCCAGGATTGCGCGCATCCATCGCAAATGCAACGAAGGCGATGCACTGGAATATGGTTTCGCCACTGCCATCGCCGCGCGTGGTCAGATCGGCCACATATTCGACGTTTCCGAAGGGTTTAGCGGCTAACTCGATGAAGAAGATGGTGAAGGTGATATTGGGCGGCATGTTCTGTACGTCCACCGTGACAGTATCAGAAAAGGCGTTGTTGCGATCACCGCGCACAATCGTCACCAGGCCGGTCGCAGTGGGAAAGGCTTGTTTAATGCCGCTGGGCAGCAGCGGGAACTGCACGATAGTAGTTTGACCCAGTGAATCCAGCACGTTTACGCTGCGGGCAAGGCGGCCTTCGCGCTGCAACTGGCGCAAAAACACGACATTGGGATTATTGGGATTTAGGTGGCTGCTTGCAGATCGAGGCTGCGCGGCAATATGCGGCGTGACTTTCGTTGCAGCCGATGCTATGCCAAACTGCATGCTTAGAATGAGCAGTATGCCAGCCAGAATGATGGTGCTCCTCGACAGGTTGCGGCGAACAAATTGCATGGTCTCCTACTCCTTTACTCCTTTGTTTTCAGGGCGTTTAGCAGTGTCTATTTTTCGATCCGCTTAAAACACCGGGGAGGTTTGTCCGTCGGTCATAGCCTGCGGGCCGGCATGCAGAGCAGGGTTGCCGCCGTCGAACAGAGTGCCTTTCAAGGTAGTGTCACCCAGCACCTTCTGAGCGTCTTGCAGCGAGGCAAACCACATGCCCAGATGCTCAAGTTGAATGCCTGAAGCTGTGCCACTCTGATCCTGGGATGTGACGGTCGGGGTGCGATTGTCCGCTGCGAACGCGACCAGCGTAATAGCCTGGAACGAGGATTCGCCGGAGCCGTCATCGCGCGTATGCAGGTCTGCCACATACTCGACGTGCCCAAACGGCTTGTTTGCCAGTTCGATGAAGAAGATGGTAAAGGTAATGTCGGGCGGCATATGCGAGACATCGACCGTTACCGAGTCAAAGAGGCTCACAGCAGGATTGCCCTCAACAATAGTGACGACGCCGGTAGCCTGCGGAAAAGCCTTCTTTACTCCGCTGGGGAAGAGCGGAAACTGGATGATGACGCTGGGTGCTTGTGAAGAGAGCACCTGCACCGTCGAGGCCAGTTGATGCCTCTGCACCATCTCTCGCAATGTCTCTGGCTGAAAACTCGCATTGCGAATCTGCCGCCCGGCATCATTACTTGAACTTGCCCCTATGGTCTGCGCGAATACGGTTCCTGCAGCAGCCATAACAAGTAACAACACGCTGAGCAAGGCAATACGTTTGGAAATGGTAATCCTTATCATGGGAGCTCCTTCTGATTGCTAGCCCTGGCTGAAGTAAACCAGGGGTTCGTACTTCTTTAACCAGTGTACGAACTTCCCCAAAAAGAGACATCCGCAAGATTACCCATTTCTGCTACTACATCCAGGGCGGGGACAAGCCCCATCCTGGCAGCTTTCACTCGATTACGATGGCATTAACCGAGTAGACGGGCGGCAGAAAGTCCGCTATTAAACTCCAGCTATCGCCGCGATCGTGGCTGGCGAAGACCTGGCCTGTGTTTGTGCCGACATAGACTCCGCAAGGATCGAGCGTATCCGCGCACATGCCATGACGTAGCACACCCAGGCTCACACCGGCGCCGGAGGGCAAACCTTCGGTGAGTGGCTGCCAGCGCTCACCGCCATCCTGAGTGCGATAGACGGTAAATTGTTCGCTTACGTTATGGCGTCCAGCGGGGTTTTCTACCACGACAAAAACAGTATCAGGATGGTGAGCATCGAGAGCAATGGGAAAACCAAATTCGGAGGGCAGGTTGTGCTGGATGTCTATCCAATCGTCACCGGCATTGATGCTCTTGTAAATGCCACAGTGGTTTTGCTGGTAGAGCACGTCCGGCTGCGTGGGGTGCTGCACCATACGGTGAATACACTGTCCGAACTCTGGATACTTTTCGGGGAGAAAGTCCGCGCGCACATTTTTGTTGGCAAAACCCCAGTTTTGGCCGCCGTCATCGGTGCGCATACAACCTACGGCTGAGATGCCCACCCACATACGCGCTGCGTTGGTGGGATCAACAATGATGCTATGCAAGCATAAGCCGCCTGCGCCGGGTTCCCAGCGACTGCGCGTTGGGTGATTGGCGAGGCCATCGTTCATGCTCCAGTGAACACCGCTATCGCTGCTGATCCAAAGGCTGGCCGGGTCGACTCCGGCATAGAGCGTTCCAGGCTCGCTGGAGCGTCCTGGCTCGATTATCCAGATGTTTTCAAGCTTTTGCTCGCTCGCTTCAGGAAACTGGATGCCCTGTTCCGGCTCTTGCCATGTCTGCCCAAAATCGTCACTATAGCGCAAGAATGCGCCGAAAAAGTCTCCGTTATCGGCGGCAAACATTCTATGCCCTGTGCGCTGGTCGAGAGTTGCGTAAAAGATGCGGCGTCCGGCCAGCCCGGTCGCAGTGACCTCCCATCGTTCGCGATCGCGCGAATTGAGCAAAAAGAGACCCCGTTTGGTGCCAACGAGCACCAGCACAGTACCTCGCGAGAATGTTGTGTTACTACCCATAGAAAACCTCCTTTTAATGCAGTAATGATGTCTTCGTAATCGTGATAGTAAATCAGCCGCCTGCAACTGATTGTAAAATGTGGATCGTGGCTCCATGCCGCAGGGGTGTATCCAATCCCTGGAGATAACGGATATTTTCGCGGTCAAGAAAGACGTTTACATATGGGCGCAGTTCGCCTGTTTCATAACACAGGCTGAAGCCCAATCCAGGGTAATCATGGTCAAGCGCAGCGATTATTTCACGCACTGTATGTCCAGAAACTTCGACCGATGGTTGATTGCCCGCTTTTTCACGCAGCGCGTGTGGCAGTATCACCAGCGCATGTGGAATAGTCGCCGGTATATCCATATAAAGCCCTCCATAGTGAATCAACTCTACTTACCCCGATAATTGGACTAGAACAAGTATACTATATTGCAACGGTTTGTACAAGGCATTGGTGTCAGGCTCTAGTGGACCCAGAGCCGAGATACGTGTAAAAATAGGACATAGGGAAAACGAGCAGAAACAGGAAAAGCGTTTTTTCTGTGTTATGCAGACAACTCTTCTGCATCTCCGCTCTGTTCCGAGGGCGCGTCAGGGGACACCTTTTCTTGAGTGGAGAGAGGAGCCACCGGTCGCAATTTGAGCGTATACTCTCCAAAGCGCTGGAGATGCTCGGTCATATACACTGACAGATGTGCGACATCTTCTTCCTGAACGGGATAGCCACGTTGCTTCAATTGCGCTAATGCTTCCATCAAATCTGCCACATTTTGTAGCATCAGCGCATTGGCGACGATATTGGTATAGCGAACTCGCTTTTGCTGCTCTTCAGGATCATTTTCTGCCATAAGTCCGCCCAATGCGAAGCGAATCCATTCGCAAAACTGGTTGTAGCGTTCTGCGATGTTGGTGGTCTTGGTGATTTGCTCACGCAAGGGAATATCTGAGATGTAACGGAGTAAAAAGATGGTGCGGATTACTCGTCCTAACTCCCGAAATGCCTGATACAGACGATTTTTCCGACTCTCATGTCCCAACTTCCGCAGCAAAATGGACGGTTGTAGTTTTCCGGCACGAATGGAGAGCGCCACCTGCATCAGGTCGGTCCAGTGTGTTTCTAATAAATCCCAATCGATGGCATCTTTGAAGAGCGTGTTGATATGCCGATAGACCGTCTCTTTGCTCGGACGATAGAATTGTAAGTCCTTCCAGTGGCGGATACGAGGCATCAGTTCGATCCCAAACAAGTAGGAGAGGGCAAAGATCGCGGTCGATTGCCCCTGGGTGTCAGAGTGAATGACCTTCGGGTGGATAGCGGACGTATTGCCCATCAAGGCATCGATCAAAAAATTCCCTTCCCACATTCCACAATTTAGGAAGTGGGAGTATAAAGCAATATACAGGGAAGAAACGACATGATAGGCAATACCGCCATAGGACCCGTAGCGAATATGGTAGGACGACAGCAGATTGTTCTCATAGAGGTCCAATTTAGTGCCATCAGCCGCAGCAATGTTTTCATCTCCCCAACATTTGGGGAGATCATACTGGAAATAGCGATTAATCAGGTCAGCCTTGGCGGCCTCCAATTTGTCCAGGGTGATGTGACGGCGGTTCACGAAGGTAATGTCATGTTCGCTGACGATTCCCCGCATATGTTTGGCCATTTGAGCGGCTCCCATATTACTGCCATAGGCAAAGGACGCGATAACATAGCGCTCAACCGCATGTGCCAATTTGGGATCAGAGCCAGAGATGGGTCCAAAATGCCTTGTCCAGTAAACGTCTTCATTCGTGTCCCAGAGGACATCCTACACCGATCGATCGGGAAGAGCGTGACGCAGCGCTTCTTGAAGCGCGATCCGACTGGCGGGCACGGCTTTTCCCTTGATGCGTTTGAGGACGGGTTCCCCTTTCGCGGTGATTTCCACCGATTTATTGGTGGGAAATGCCGTGTCCACCTGGGCCACGACCTCTGTCAAGCGCTCACGCAACTGCGTTACAAACGCATGAGTATCTCTTGGCAGGCTCACCTCCTGACAATACTCTGCGACCTGGGGTTCACACATTTCCCAGGGCAGCAACTGGGCGCGATAATCGGCAAAGCGTTCTGATCCCTCGACCGCCAGATCACCCGCTTTGAGTTCGTCGGCAACGGCGGCAAAGATGCAAGCTTCCAGAGGCCGTCGCGCCAGTTTCGTGCGCTTTTTGCGTTTGATCCGGATCAAGCGTTGCCAGATTTCTGAGGCAAAGGAAAGATCGAGCGTATCCGGTAAAAAGAGACTTCGGCGATGTTCCTGCGTGAGGATGAAGTTCAGCGCGGTGATCAGCACTTGATCCTGGGTGGTCGACCTGAGGGGAAGGGAACGGACAAGCTGGAAGAGCGCTTTGCGATGACTTTTGTAGAAGTGCCACATCAAGGGTTGATACTCGTCGGAGAGCGAGGCCGCAACCTGTTGACACTGCTCTAACACATGCTCCTGGCCTCCGCGTTTCTCCAGGATGTCGCGCAGGTGTTTGCCCGCGGTCGCATCATCCTGCTCCTTGTCTTCTACGGATGTTTCCACCAGGTCGGTGAGCGTCTCGACGAGTTGTGCCGTCGTTTTCTGCTGTGCGTCTCGCGCCTCTTGGAGAGCCTCTTTGGCCCGTACCTGGATGGTAGACATCCGCTTGAGGAACATCTCGATGAGATCATCCTGGGTACTCATCTGCGCGTGTTGAATGAGGCACGCCACCAGGGTCAGGCGCTTCGCCGGAGTATAATCCTGGAGTTCACTGGCATCCAGAGCGCGGGCTTCTGCGGCAAAATGCTTCACGATGGCCGGGGGAATATCCTTGAGGAGCGCGTCCATCGCACCCAACTCCCTGAGCCAGGCCAGGCGATCTTGCCACGCTTTCAAGTGCGAGAGGGTTGGGCTTTGCGGAACGAGCTTGAGCTGGGAAAAAGCGGAGCGATGCGATGGGAGTTGTACCTCAAAGAGCGTTTCCAGACTGTGTTGGATTTCGGCGGTCATGCGGCACTGCACGGCTCGGCAGATACGCCCGTAGACCAGCGCGCGAACCGTGCCAGTGAGACGATCCAGGGTGCTAAACGCGGGTAATTCGTAGCGTTGTTTGATGAGTTCTTCCAGGGTCGCATTGAGCATATCAGCCGGGTTATCCATCGTGCGAACAGCGTGCAGGAGAGTACGGAGCGCGAAACGCCGAGCCTCTTTGCCATAGGGAACGATCTGATAATACTCCCGTACCAACTGGTGATGACGGTACAGTGTCCGATCATGGTCGTACCCAGGAACCACGTCTGCTGCCAGGTCGAGCGCCTTGCGAATGTGGTCCACCAGCGGAGCGGGAATCTCATCAAGCGCCGGAAAATAGCCCAGACACGGAAACAGCTTGATCCAGAGCATGAGGTTCAATTGGTTTTGCGCGGTTCGGGTCATCGTGCTCACAAAGCTGCGTTCTTCTTCCGTTGGGGTATACGCTTCGATCAACTCTTTGGTGGTGTAACTGCGTTTCATCCGACGATAAATGGTTCGATCAATCGAGGTCATAGCCGTACTCCCTTGCCACATAATCTATATACTTCCATCGTTCGATGTGCTATACTGCCGCTAAGGTATCTTAGCAGCAGCAAACACCGCAAGAAACCAGGACTTTCATCTGCTAAGGCCGTGAACAACTGTCGTTTCTTTCATCTGCTAAGGTTTTTCTGCATGGAGACGATCGCCAAACGAGCCAAACGACCGACCCTGTCAAGCACGGGAGAACACGTCCTCGCACACTATGAACAACAACTGCGTCTGGAAGAGGACTTAACAGCGGCCACTATTCGGAACTATCTCAGCGACCTCCGCCACTTTGCTTTCTGGTGTGAATCCACCTGGAGACAGGGGCGAGAGGAAGCACCTTCTTTCGTCCCTGAAGCGGTCACCACGCCCACGCTCACTGACTACCGTTCCTATCTGCAACAGGTTCTTCATCTCAAGCCAAACTCGGTCAATCGCAGCCTGATCAGTCTCAAGCGGTACTTTGCATGGCTGTTGACCACAGAACGCATCAGACATGATCCGGCCAAAGTCGTCAAGCTGGTGGGAGAAGAAGCCTCCTCTCCACGTCATCTCAATGATCAAGAAGAACAGGCCCTTGTGGCAGCAGTGACGGAGGCAGGAAGCCTGCGAGATCGGGCGATCATTGTCCTCATGCTTCATACAGGGCTACGCGCACGAGAACTCTGCACACTGACTCGTACTCAGGTACGGCTCGGGAAGCGGAGTGGCATGCTCACCGTACTTGGCAAACACAACAAGTACCGTGAGATTCCCTTGAACATCACAGCCCGTACGGCCCTGGAAGCCTATGATCCATCGCTGCACAAAAAGCCCTCGCAGGATCACGCTCCACTCTTTCTATCAGAGAAACGGCAGACACGACTGACTGAACGGGGATTAGGCTATCTGATCAAAAAATACGCGACTAGAGCCTGTCTGAATGACCTGAGTCCTCATGACTTGCGTCATCGCTTTGGCTACCAGATGGCAAAGTCGGTTCCCCTTCATCGACTCGCTCAACTGATGGGCCACGACTCATTGGATACAACGATGCTCTATGCGCAGGCGACCACACAAGATCTCCAACAGGATATTGAGCGCATTGCCTGGAGATGAGCGGCTTCTCTAGCACTCTACTGTGACCCCACGTCGGGCAAGCTGTGCTGTAATCGATAGCGTTCAGTTAGCACTTTTATGTGAAAGGAGATCATCTGTGGCAAAAACACAGCAAGATGTGAGCATCTACAAAGACAAGTCCTTTTCCACCTCGCAAAGTCAATTTGAAAAGGATCTGAAAAAACGGCAGCGTGAAGGCTGGCGATTGGTAAGTGTTACGCCGACCAAAAAGAGAGGTTTTGGGCGCATTGTCCAATTAACTGCAATCTACGAAAAAGATATTCTGGATGGCAGCGACACATCAGCAGCGACCAGTGCCCAGGCAAAAGCGATGGAGGCAGCAAGAAGGGCAGAGAAGAAGGCTCAAGCGAGAACTGAAAGACGGGAAAGGTTCAAAGAAGCCCAAAGACGTGCCAGAGAGAAGGAACAGGCATACCGGAATAGCCTTAGCCCTGAGCAGCTTCAGCAGTATCTCAAGCGCAAACGCAGAATAACCCTTATTGCTGCGGCTGTAGTAGTGGTCGCGCTTCTTCTGGGTATAGCGGTGACGGCTAACAACCCAGCCATACAGGCGCTTCTCACATCCGTGCCAACTGACACACCCGTACCGCCAACACCGGCGCCAACTAGGCAGGCAACCAGCGCGCCGACGCAGGTACCCACACCAAAACCGACAGCAAAACCTGCGCCATCCTTTGCGCAATTTGGTGATGGGACATTTGTGGTCGGCAAGGATATCCAGCCAGGAACCTACCGAACGCGAACGGGCTCGCCGGGGTGCTATTTCGCGCGCCTGAGCGGCTTTGGAGGGACCGTCGATGAGATTATTGCCAACGCCAACACCGACAATCCAGCCATCGTAACTATTGCCGCATCAGACAAAGGCTTCCAATCCACCAACTGTGGCACCTGGACGAAGGATCTCTCCGCGATCACCACGAGCAAGACATCGTTCAGTGATGGTATGTACATCATCGGCACCGATATTGGACCAGGGACATATAAGAGCAGCGGCCAGCAAGGATGCTACTATGCCCGCTTAAGCGGCTTTGGAGGGACTGTCGATGATATTATCTCTAACGCCAATACCGACACGGCTGCAATTGTGACGATCTCGGCCTCCGACAAAGGCTTCCAATCCGACAGTTGTGGCACCTGGACAAGGCAGTAATAGGCCCTAGAGAAGGAGACTGGCTCATAACGTACCTACGTATTTGGGCAGCGAACTGTGGCAAACCTTCGAGCGTGAAACTGGCCCTTTCGTGCTCGAAGGTTTGCCACAGTTCCCATCTACGTGAAATATGAGACGAGACACACTCGTGTCATTATAAACATTTTAATGAAAGAAGGTAGAGATGGATTCACAGATTGCGACAAATATTATTAGCATTGCAATAGCATTAATTACTCTTGGCGCTGTTATCGTAGCGATAAAGGCAATATCGGAGAATAGGAAACAGGCAAAAGTTAATTGGGCTCACAGCCAGCAGCAGGCAACAGAGGAGCGGAAACATCAAATCCGGCCTATTATGGCCCCCGAAAAAGAAATATTTAATAAGTCTATGATGGTAAGCGATCCAGATCCAAGTAAGAGGGTAAACAGAGAGCTTTACATTTCGGGGCAGAGAATTGATTGGAGTTGGCCGTCTCCTATAAGCATCGATTTGCGGAACATGGGCAATGGTCCGGCGCTCAATTTGCATGGCATTCTCTATGGGAATGAAGATACAAACCAGAGTCAGTTCGTTTCGTGGGACAACATACCTGTCGAGGCAAGAAGCCCCATAACTGTAGAACTTAAACATCCATCAGACCTTAGTCTCTTTCACGGTGATATGGTGAATGACAAGCACGTCCTGTATGACAAGTCACCGGATTCGCCAACAAACCCTTGGGTTTCACGAATTGCCCGTCTGACATTAACCTATCACGATCTCTTCGGGACAAAGTATGTGAGTGTTTTTCACTATACCATTGAACATCGCTGGATCCATGTTGTCACAGAAGAGATTACCGGTAACCCAGCACGTGACCTGAAAGAACTGAATACGCAAAAGATACAGGGGCCGAAGTATTCAGCTCCTCCAATTCCTACCTTAAACTAAAAGATCAGCCAATCATAAAATCCGGCAAACCTTTCGACAAGATACGTGAAATACATCTATTTCATCTCATGCCTGTTTCCCCTATGTCCTATTTTTGCACGTATCTCGGTTCTGGGTCTAGTGGTTGAGTATCCGTTTCTTGCACTTAATCGTGATATGCTTTGAAGTACAGTGCAGGCTTACCAATCAGTTTTAAGCCTTGACAAGAAAGGATATAACTATGCCTAAGAAGAAACCTTTAAGCGGTGTCAGCAATAAAGAAGAGCGTATGTACGAGCATATCAAAGAATCCTCGGAAAAGAGCGGTCGCTATGGTAAACGGGCCAAGGAAGTTGCTGCTCGTACGGTGATGAAACACCATAAAGAAGAGGGTCACAAGAAAGGCGAATAGATTAAAACCAGGCCGCCATTCAGATAAATGGCGGCCTGGTAAGTTTAGAATACGCGGCGCCGTGGTCGTCTTGCATAGCTTCCGCGGCGATAGTAGTAGCGTGAGGCATAGCGATGGTAATGGCGATAGGCGAAAGCGCTCCAGATGAAAACCAGAATTGCCGCTACAATGATAGAACTAATCAAAGGCACACCGGCCAGGAAAGGTTCGCCTGAGATGTGAAAGCCGAGCACTCCAACAACCAGAAAAATGGCCAGAAATCCTATGATTATGGCGCCTAGCAATCCATCAGGCACGCGCCGTCCTGCTAACAATTCGCCTATGATCCCTACTAAGGCCGCGACAATGATCCAAATGATCAGCCCCCAAAGTGTGATAGTCATTTTTCACCAGCTCCTTTGTTGACATACTTGAAGGCTCTCCTGTAGCCTGGATATGTTTAACTGAATAATAACACGCACCAGACGCAATTTCGTATACAATGAATGATTGCCAGGGCGACCGCAAGGGTCTCCTCCCCTTGTCCATCCCGCTCCCGCCCTTACCATGACGATGGCGGGCAAGAGAGAGCGTTCATGGTAAGGACGGGGGTAGTTGAGTGGAGCGGCGGAGACCCTTGCGGTCGCCCTGGGTCAACGGGACCCTTTGCCAGCAATCATTCACAAACCCTGAGTCTGTGGTGAAGATGATTGACAAGCGGTGCAAAGATGGTTATTATTAATATTGAACAATACCACATTATTTAATCTAATGTAGTATTCCTTGCCGGTTTTGCTAGATTCGGGAGTTATCACACATGGCTAAAGACCAGTACCCGGTTCCGTATAGAACTAAACGCGATCACCAGTTAGCTGAGAATCAGAGCGCCTCTCACTACGATGATGCGCTTGAAAAAGCTGGATATGTCGCTGAGCAAATCACCCGCGAGCAAAAATTTGACCTGTATCACCAAACGAAAGCTGCCAATACTCTAGAACGTCAGTTCTATGACCTACAGCTTTTTTCTGAGTACTTGCACATGGCCGGTATCGAACGCTCCCCCGAAAATCTCTATGCCGATGCTCATGCCTGGCGAGGCATGAACTCCGGTCTGTTGGAGGGCTTCAAGGCATGGCTGCTCAAACAAGGCTATGCCATTGGTTCGGTCAATATTCGTCTCTCGACTATAAGAAAATATTGTGAGCTGGCCTACGCGTCGGGTGAACTTTCGGCGCAAGAGTTTGCCCTCATCAAGCTGGTTAAGGGTTATCGCTTCAGCGAGGGCCATAATATCGACCGGGAGCGAAAAAAGAAGGGTTTGGAGACACGGATTGGCGCCAAAAAAGCCTCGCCGACTCCCGTCTCAACACGCCAGGCGCTGCGCCTTAAGAAGGCAACTTCCCACCCCGGACAACCTCGCTGGCGCGAACATGACAAGATTCTTGAGGCCAGGGATGCACTGCTCATGTGCCTGTTGATCGAACATGCTCTACGTGTCAGTGAGATAGTAGGCCTGGATGCCAGTAACATCGACCTCGAAGCGGGTAACATTACCGTTTATCGTGAGAAAACCTATACGCGCGACACCTATGAACTGATGGCGCGTACACGCGAGGCCGCTGAACTCTATCTACCGCTCATTGACTCGGACGGGCCGCTCTTCACCAGCTACCAACAGAAGCGTATAACACGATACGGTATCTTTGAGCGTGTTCGGCTGCTTGGTAAACAAGTTGGTATCGAAAATCTATCTCCACACGACCTGCGCCATTTCTGGACCATCGACGCTTTCCGAAACGGCAATGGCATAGATTTAATCCAGCGTTACGGCGGCTGGAATAGCCCGGCTATGCCCCTACACTATGCAAAGGTGATCGGCGTTGCCAATAAAGGGCTAAAATTAAGCCAGTAGGGGTCACTTGATCACAGCGGGCGAAATATACGGTAAGCTCTGAAAGGTCTTCTCAGGATGCTTCATCTGATGTGCTAGCGACAAAAGAACAGAGAGCTGGTTTATCAAATAAAGTATTACCATTCAAATACTACCTTGACAATCACAGTACTATGATGTATACTCCCCATACGAGGTGATGCGATGAGTGAAAACAAACTAACCTCCGACCTGCTGCGCGGTCATACCGATACGATGATTTTACGGCTCTTA
>DATGGW010000389.1:0-6226 GCA_035308345.1 Ktedonobacteraceae bacterium
AAATGCCGGTATGTCGATCACATCGCCCGGTGGGGCGTTGCGGCTGCCGCGCGGCAGGTCAAGCGCCTTCGGATCCATGCGGCGAATGGGTCGCTGCTGGCGCGCATCGGCAGCAGGACGCTGCGCTGGCTGCGCCTCCGGCTCCGGCACGGGCAGCCTGGCATGTGGAACGGGTGACATAAGTTCCTCCATCTCGTCTGCCACATCGTCCAGATCGAACTCCTCATCGCGCGAGTCGCTGCGCATCACGGGCTGCCGCGCTGGCTCCTGCATCACAGAAACAGCGGGAGCAGGTGGTGCTGGACGCGCTGCTGCTGGCAACGGCCCAGTCGGGCGTCGGGCGATGTTAAGCGGCGGTGGCGTGACCGGCAGCGGGTTATAGCCCTGGCCCTGTGGTACGCTGTGGGATGCTGGAGGCTGGCGATACGCCCCATTCCCATTTATGCCGGTGGAAGGAGCCGACTGATAATACATATTACGGTTGTAATCCGCGCGACCCTGCTGTCCTACTCCCACGGGCGTGCGCGCATCGAAGCCCGTCGCTATCACCGTGATCTTGACCTTGCCCTCGTAGGCCGGGTCCTGTACCGCTCCGAAGATGATATTGGCCTCCGGGTGCGCTGCCTTACTGATGATATCCGCCGCCTCGTTGACCTCGTACAGCGTCAGATCCATGCCTCCTGTTATATTGAACAGCACACCACGCGCGCCGTTGATATCGATGTCAAGCAGGGGGCTGGCAATCGCTATATGCGCCGCGTCGATTGCGCGCGACTCGCCGCTGGCCTCGCCGATCGCCATCAATGCTGATCCTGCCGCAGACATGATAGTTTTCACGTCCGCGAAATCCAGGTTAATCAGACCTGGTACGGTAATCAGGTCGCTGATACCCTGGATGCCCTGGCGCAGCACATCGTCGGCCAACCGGAAAGCCTCTTTCAAAGGCATTTTCTTGTCGGCGACCTGCAACAGGCGATCATTGGGAACCGTAATCAGCGTATCCACGTGCTGCTTGAGGTTGGCAATGCCCTCCTCTGCCGCCAGTCGACGCCTGTTTCCCTCGAACGCGAACGGCTTGGTCACAACCCCCACCGTTAACGCTCCCAGTTCGCGCGCGATCTGAGCAACTATGGGGCTTGCTCCCGTTCCGGTGCCGCCGCCCATGCCCGCTGTGATAAAGACCATGTCCGAGCCTTTGAGTACCTCATACAGTTCTTCGGCGTTCTCTTCAGCGGCTTTTGCCCCCACGCCAGGATTGCCACCTGCGCCGAGACCTCGCGTGAGTTTGTCGCCGATGCGGATTCGATGCGGCGTATCGGTGAGCAGCAGAGCCTGGGCATCGGTGTTCACGGCGATAAACTCGATCCCCATCATATTGGCCTGAATCATGCGGTTGACCGCATTGCTGCCGCCGCCTCCAACGCCGATCACACGAATTTGGGCGAAGCCCTCAACTTGATGATTTCCCATTGGTAGCATGTGTGGCCTCCTTTGTAGGGGCGCGATCCTTACGCGCCCACATTGGCGGTTCGCGGGCGACAACAAGGGCCGCCCCTACAGATTAAACTACGGTATAAACGCGCGGAACCAGCGACCCAGGCGCGACATCATATCACCAGCCCTGGATTGCTCCTCATCCTCCTCAGAAAACTGTGAGGTATGGCGCAGACCCCACAGCAAGAGACCCACCGACGTGGCATAGGCCGGGCGACTGATCGAGTCAGCCAGCCCATGCAAGCCCAGTGGCGAGCCGATACGCGCCGGTAGATCAAGTATCTGTCCCGCTACATCCAGGATGCCGGGCAATTCGGCTGTGCCGCCTGTCACCACCAGTCCGGCAGGCAGCAAGCCGTCATAGCCCGATTTCTTGATTTCCTCGTGTACCATCTCAAACAACTCTTCTACTCGCGCCTGGATAATTTCGGCGAGCAGTTTGCGCGGCACAAGATCATTGCAATCAGGCATATAATGCGACAGGTCGATCATGTCGTCCTCAGCGATAGTCTCCGGGTTGCAATGACCATAAGTGACCTTGAGTTCCTCTGCCACCGGCATAGGCAAGCGCAGGCCGATGGCGATATCACTGGTAATCAGTTGACCTCCGATGGGCAAGATGACGGTTTCCCAGATAGCCCCATCGGCGAAGATAGCGATGTCGGTTGTCCCGCCGCCAATATCCACCAGCGCAACACCCATGTCGGTTTCGCCGTCCTCCAGCACGGCCTCGCTCGAAGCCAGCGGCTCCAGCACCAGGTCTTCAATCTCGACATGCGCCTTATGCACGCATTTAATTAAGTTGTGAATCGACGATACGGCTCCTGTGATAATATGCGTCTCCACTTCCAGGCGGAAACCGGACATGCCGATAGGATTCTTTATACCCTCCTGTCCATCAACCACGTACCCGCGCGGGATTACATGAATCACCTCGCGGTTCGCTGGTATGGCGATTGCGCGTGCCACTTCGATAGCACGGCTGATGTCGTTCTGCACAATGTCACGGTGACTGGGCGAGATAGCGACAAAACCTTTGCTATTTTCGGAATCAATATGGCTGCCTGCGATACCAACATACGCGGTAGTAATGGTTTTTCCGGAAAGGCGTTCTGCCCGGTCAAGCGCCGCTGCAATGGAAGTGACTGTTTCCTCAATGTTCACCACCACCCCACGGCGCAGCCCCTGTGAAGGGCAGGTGCCAACACCAACAATATTCAGCTTCCCGTCACGCTCTAAGACGCCGACGAGGACGCAGATTTTTGTTGTGCCAACGTCGATACTTGCTATCACCCGCTCTTGCACGATACACGCTCCTCAGGGAGGTTGATGGGACGCGATAAATCGAGTCCCTACCTACGATATTGTACCGGACGCGATAAATCGAGTCCCTACGAATTACACCAGACGCGATAAATCATGTAGGGACTCGATTTATCGCGTCCATTCTATGATTTAACGGTAAATACCGGGCGCAGACCATAACGCAGGTCAATAGTGGCCAGGTTTAATTGTTCTTGATGCGCTCTGCTCAATATCTGCTGCAGTTCGACCAACCGGTTATCCAGCGGATTATTGTCGTCCGCGCTGCCCAGATAGGCGATCCATCCCTGTTGACTTTCTACAATAAACGATCCGTCACCGGATGACTGGCTGCCGGGCGCCGCGCTGTATCGCAGCGTAAACGCGGTCACACCCGCTACTTGTGGTAGACGTTCAAATACTTGCAGTGCAAATGTTACATCCGCCGCGTTTAGATGTGTTCCAGGCTGCACGCGCTGAGTCACTCCTTTACTACGCGCGTCAACGACGGCCATCAACTGATCTGCCCCGGTGGTCTCACTTGCTAGGCCGATAACGACGCCATGACTATCTACACTAAACGTTGCTGCCGGCGTATGCCAGAGCAAAACTGGCAGGCGTTCAACAACAGTAACGCTTAACTGGTTGGGCCATGCCTTCTGGATGCTTGCCGATGCAACCGCCGGCAGCGCATCGATACGAGTTGTGAAGCCGGTCACATCGATCAGGAAAATGTTTTGCCCCTGCATACCCATCTGCTGAATAGTCCCTATCAGCGCAGGGTTGCTTGTTCCCACAACCGTTATCTGCCGCACGCGAAAATTCGGGCTGAATAGAGCAAAGCCAGCGGCAATCGTCGCCAGTGCGATAAGCGCGAACAGCGTCAGGAAACGCTGCCAGAATCCCCGTTTGCGTTTGTGTTGCCCACTGCGCACAGGTATGGGCGTGCGCTGGGGTGGGAGTGTACGCACAATACGCACCGGCCCCTCCGGCGCAGCAGTACCCGTTTGCGCAAGCGTGCGTTTGACCAGCCTGTTCCCGCGGCGCGGCGCCTGGCGGGTCTGCCGGGGATTCAGGCGTTCATAACGCGCGCGGCGTTGCGCCGGGTTCATCGGCTGTGCTATTACCTCAGGCATGCTCACTTTGCGTTTGCGCGGCTCCTGCATTTCGTCTCTATAGCTGTAGCTCATACTTGTCTCCCCTCGCTGCTCGCCTGCGCTGGCGTCCCCCACTCGCCGCGCAATTCGACTTCTAATTCCAGTTCGACCCCGAATTGTGCGCGTACGCGCTTGCGAGCCTCTATGATTAAGGCAACTACGTCGGCTGCGCTGGCTCCGCCCAGGTTGACGATGAAGTTCGCATGACGCTGCGAAATTTGCGCTTTGCCATGCGTTGTTCCTTTCATCCCTGCCTGCTCGATCAGTCGCCCGGCAAAATCACCCGGCGGGTTTTTGAAGACGGAACCGGCGCTTTGCTGCGGCGGCTGCGTCATCTTACGATGCTGCTTATACTCTTCGATAATGGATTTGAGACGTTTCGGATCATCGCGATGCAGCCGCACACCCAGTTGGACAATGATTTCGGCGGGCTCGATCAGCCCGCGCGGCGGCGCGATAGGATTACCCTGCGCGTCGAATGCGATATGTCGTCCGGCGCGAAAGCGACTCTGGCGATAACTCAGATCTATTTCATTATTCTGGTAGCGCCGCAGTATCGGTATGGAAACCTCGTCACCGTTGCGGCTGAGCGAGCTACCACGCGCATCCAGCACTTCCACCCATTCCAGTACAGCGCCCAGTTCGCTGGTATGCGCGCCCGCGTTCGAGACTACACCGCCGCCCAACGTACCGGGGATGCCCGGCCCAAACTCCAGACCACCCCAGCCCTGCTCCGCCAGTTCGTTTAATAGTCGCGGCCAACTCACCCCGGCCTCCGCGATCATTAGAGCAGTTCCATCGCCGCGATCATCGATGCTGTAGCGGTCTAGCGCGATACGCGCTACGATACCGCGCGCGCCGTCGTCGGCATACAGGATGTTGGTGCCATTACCGACCAGCAGCAGCGGCCAGTGTCGCTCAGCGCACAGATTCACCAGTTTAATCAGTTCCTGCGCTGACTTTAGCGAGACCCAGAGATCCGCCGGGCCACCCACACCAAAGGTGCAGTGACGCGCCAGGGGTTCGCTGCGTCGCGCGCGCCCCTGGAAGTGCGGGTGTAGCTCTTCGTAAGCGATCTCAAGGTCGAATGTCATCCGGCTTTCCTTTTTGTTTTTTGGCTATTTTAACAAGCTCTCTACATATCTCCAGGGTAGCCTCCGGCTTTGCGAATGCGCTAGCCGCCTGGGCCAGCGCCGCAAGCTGCTCTGGCGATGACAGCAATACCTGAACACGTTCTTCCAGTACGTCTGCCCTCAAATCATCGTTCGAGATCACCATAGCTGCCTGTTTGCGCCCAAACATAGCGGCGTTTTTCTCCTGGGCTGAACCGCCAACGGCTGGCGGCAGCGGCACCAGAATACTGGCCTTGCCCAGTATCGCCAGTTCGGTCAGGGTTGATGCGCCCGACCTGCACAGCACCAGATCTGCCGCCTGCACCGCCAGTGGCATCTCCGCGTCCAGGTAAGCAACCAGCCGGTAGCGCTGCTTCAGCGCTTCATCCGAGCCTGCCAGCAAGCTATCTGCCTGGGTGCGTGTCTCGTTATACAAATCTTTACCGCTAATCTGGAGTACCTGGCAGTAGGTGAGCAGGCGCGGCAATGCCTGGCATACCACCTGGTTCAGATGCCTTGCGCCCTGGCTGCCGCCCGTCACCAGTAAGAGCGGCGTGCCTGCTTCGAAGCCCAGTTGCTCGCGCGCAGCCTGCGGTGTGGTTGCTCGGACGTCCAGCATAGCCTGCCGTACCGGGTTGCCCAATAGCAGCGTTTTACGCGCCGGAAAGTATGGCAGCGAATCGGCAAAGGCCACCGAAATGCGCGTCGCCAATGGCGCAGCCAGTCTGTTCGACAGGTTTGGCGGCACATCCTGCTGGTGCATCATCAATGGTACTCCGTTCAAGCGTGTTGCCAGCGCCGCTGGAACCGCTACATAACCGCCGCTTGTAAAAGCGACATCCGGTCGAAACTTCCTTACAATACTGATGGCCTGGAACATACCAAGCGGTACTCGCAGCATCCCCGTGATGGTCTGTAACGAGATGTAGCGGCGCAGTTTGCCCGCTTTGACGGTGGCTAACGCGAAGCCTGCCGCCGGCACAATCTCCTTTTCCAGCCCATCGTCACTGCCGAGAAATAATATCTCGGCCTGGTACTCGCTCCTTAACTGGGTGGCAATCGCCAGGGCCGGGTAAATGTGGCCTCCGGTGCCTCCACCTGATACAAGTACTCGCATATCTATGCTGCCCCGGCGCGCTTTTTGCGCAAACTGAACGTTTG
>DATGGW010000390.1:0-4289 GCA_035308345.1 Ktedonobacteraceae bacterium
GCACTACGAGGGAGCGATACGCGCTTGCTGTGACATTCGACTGTGATTGCACGCTGCCCTCCAGGTCCCTTTATTAAGGCATTTGTTCCAGTTGCCGCGTGACTTCTTCGAGAAGCGGCGGTGCGATCAGATCTCCGGTCAGCTCTTTCAAACCGGCAAAGCACTCTTGCAACAGCGCATCCAATCCGGCTGCGAGTTGCTGTGGCAAGACGCTGCCCAGTTGCTCACGAACGACAGAAGGGACAACATCAGTATAAGGCATCTTTTCAAGAAAGTGGAGAAAAGGATACGTTTGAGCTACCCGCCTGGCGGCGCCTTGCACCAGTACGCGGGTGGTGGCTTTGCCCAGAAAAGGTGTCACGCGATCATCTATCGTGTGTATGGCTTTCAGGTACGCCTCTGTTACCTTTTCACGGTAGACGGAAGAGGAATGGTCGGACTCCGGTAACATTGTCATTGTGCCTCTCCCTTCACAGCTTCTCTGATATCTTTAGCTATATTATAGCATAGTCCAATTGTATTTTGTAAGTGGGTAGCCAATCAGTAATACGAGATTTATAACAATGTATGAGTTTTTGCTGTTTTGCCATGTATATAGGGATTTTCAGACATGCGCTATTTGTTATTACATTGTTTACATTTGTGACATTACAATGTCGAGATGCGCAATGAATCCGAGAGCGATCGTCTGATAATTACCCACATTTTTAGGCACGAGGGCGACCGCAAGGGTCTCCACTCCACATCCACTCTTCCTCCCTCATCCCATTCACCCCTGCTCCCGCCCCTACAATGAACGCGCCGCATCCCCCGTCGTAGTCATTGTAAGGACGGGAACGGTCGGGCGGATGTGGGGAGACCCTTGCGGTCGCCCTCAGACCTCACCCCTACGATTAGACGAGGCGGAACAGGCGCGCCAGCCAGAGACGGAACCCGCGTAAGGGTGGGTTGCCGCCGCGATTCATATCTGCTGCCATATCAATTAAACGCTGGCGGCCTGCTTCTTTGCGCATTCTCGTCTCCTGGGCCTCTTCTTGCATGGCGTAGCGCTCGCGCTGCTCACCAATGGCGATAGCGAACTGTTCCGCGCGAATGACAAATGGAGCGGGTGGAAGAACGGGCTGTGTGAGGGTTGATGATATGGGTGGAGATGATGCTTCATTTTCCTCAAATTCTTCGGTGACCTGCACGCGGCTGGAGGTCAACCTGGGGGCTATCCATTCACGCAGCGCCAGCAGGGCAGCGCGGCGACAAATGGCCTCGATGTCCGCGCCACTGCGCCCCTCGGTCAGTCTGGCCAGTTCTTCCATAGTAATATCAGGGGCGAGTGGTCTGCCTTTGGTGTGGATTGCGAAGATGGCGCGTCGTTCAACATCATTGGGGTATGCCAGTTCAACGACCAGGTCAAAGCGGCCTGGACGCAGCAGGGCTGTATCGACCAGTTCGGGACGATTGGTGGCCGCTACCACGGTCACGCCTTCGCGTCCTTCGACGCCGTCCATCTCGGTCAGCAATTGCGCGATCACGCGGTCGCCCACATGTCCATCGATATCGCCGCCGCGATGAGGCGCCAGGGCATCAATTTCATCGAAGAAGACAATGCACGGCGCGGCCTGTTTCGCGCGCCGGAAGACTTCACGCACGCCCTTCTCGGATTCGCCGACCCACTTTGAAAGCAGCTCCGGACCTTTGATCGAAATGAAACTTGCCTCGCATTGGTTCGCCAGCGCGCGCGCAATCAGCGTCTTGCCCGACCCCGGAGGGCCGGAGAGCAAGACACCGCGCGGCGGCTCGACCTTCGCATGCGCGTATATCTCCGGGTAGCGCAGCGGCCATTCGACGCCCTCGGTGAGCAGCGCCTTGACTTTTTCCAGGCCGCCGACGTCATCCCAGGTTGTCTCGCTGACCTCGACATACACTTCGCGGGTGGTGGATGGCTCGACTTCGCGTAGGGCCACCTGGAAATCGGCCATGGTAATATTCAGGTTTACCAGCGTCTCGTAGGGGATGTAGCCTTTCTCGTAGTCGATATGCGGCAGCACGCGCCGCAGGGCGACCATGGCCGCTTCACGGCAGAGAGCCTCCAGGTCAGCACCGACGAAACCAGGGGTAAGCTGGGCCAGGCGCGCGAAATCGACATCACCTGCCAGCGCCGCGTCTTTGCTGTGAATCTGGAGTATCTCGGTGCGACCGCGCACATCGGGCACGCGCAGGGAAATCTCGCGATCAAAGCGACCGGGGCGGCGCATAGCGGGATCAAGGGCGTTAGGCTGGTTGGTCGCGCCGATCAGCACGACCTGGCCGCGTGAAGCCATGCCATCCATCAAGGCCAGCAATTGCCCGACGATACGCCGCTCGACTTCACCGCCCGTCTCGGTGCGTTTGGGGGCGAGGGCATCGAGCTCATCGATAAAGACGATGCTGGGAGCGCGTTTCTGAGCCTCCTGGAAGACCGAGCGCAGGCGCGATTCACTCTCACCATAAAACTTGTTCATGATTTCGGGACCGTTAATCACGAAGAAAGCCGCGTTCGTTTCGGAGGCAACCGCGCGGGCTATCAGAGTTTTACCGGTTCCAGGAGGGCCATAGAGCAGCACGCCTTTGGGAGGTTCGACTCCCAGGCGATCAAAAACTGCCGGGTACTTCAGCGGCAGCTCGATCATCTCGCGGATACGCTGGAGTTCTTTGCCGAGGCCGCCGATGTCTTCGTAGCTCACGTGGCCCAGTCCGGCGGACCTGGTCGCGCCGCGCGCCTGCGCCCGCACGATTGTACCCGTCTGCACGACTACCGCCTCGATACCGGAAGCTGGCAGTGGCTGCGGGGGAACGAGGGTTTCGAGTTCGCCCGTAACGCGTTTACGCACGGAATAGCTGGGGGTGGTGGGCTTTGTGCCGATAATGAGGAATTCGCGCGGCGCGGCTCCCGGCGTACCGATACGCAGCAGGTCGCCGATAGTGACGGGCAGACCTACCAGGTAACGGGCGATATATTGCAGATCGGCCTCCTGAACAGGCGCGCCGCCCGTTAGTGGAAGCAATGTCACCTGGTCGGCATGCTGTACCCTGGCCCTGCGCACCGTCACGCGCTCGCCCAGGCCCGACGCACTGTTCTGGCGCACCTGGCTATCCATCTGGATGGACTGCTGACCGCGATCAACAACGCTGCTCGGCACCACTTTAGCGGCGGTGGTGCGCTGTCCTGTTATCAAGACGGTATCACCGGCCTGGCACCCCAAGCGCGTAATATCGACGGGGTCAAGACGCGCCACGCCTCGCCCCACCTGAAAGCCCTCGATGACCACCAGTTGCAATTCCGGGTTGGCATCACCCGCTGAGATGGTATCGGTATCGTCAGTGGCGTTTTCTGCCGGTAGCTTGCCTGTTGATCTATTGCCCGTACTGGCCGCGCCGCGTAGGTCCTCCATACGTCGTTCCCTCTTCCATGTGAAAATGTGACCGTAATAATGACTACTATTAACTTATCACATGTACGCGAGGGCAGGGGAAAAGTTGAAATTTGTTAGCGCTCCGGACGACGTATGTCAATGTAGCTCTCAGTAAGTGAAGAACAGGCTCCTTGCAAACTATCCTTGTATCTACGAAGCGCGTTGATCAAAATTTGCGTTCGGTGTTCTATTGGTATCCGCTTGGATATGCGTAAGAGGAAGGCCCGGGCGTCTGGCAGGAGATTAGGGAGAGTAGCGAATTAATGCTCATCTTCTCCCTGACCTTAGCGACATCGGCGAGGTAAAGCATCGTAGCAAGGAGGAAGATGGCAAAGACGATCAACACGTCCCATTTTTGTGATAAAATAGTTCGACACGGGAGGAAACGGTCATCAAGCTATGCTGTTATTGTCCAGACCGGGCTGCTTTGCCTGAAATCGGCTGGCTGACGGTAGACAAGGAGTGAAGCGAAAGCATGGGCATAACGTATAGGAGAGGCATGATTACATGCAGGAGCAGAGCAGGAACAAAGCGATCATCATTGGCGGAGGCATCGGGGGCATTTCCGCAGCCATCGCGCTGAAGCGAGCTGGCTGCGACGTGACCGTATTTGAACGCGCACCAGCGATCCAGGAGGTAGGATCAGGGATACCACTCTGGACGAATGCGCTGAAAGGGCTACAGAAGCTGGGAGTCGCCAATGCGTTTGAAGCGCTCGGCAAGGCGGTGAACGCCTTCAAGGCCAGTACCTGGCAGGGTGATATCCTGACTGATCTAACCAACGAAAAAAGGCTGCAACGGCTGGAGACGGTCAGCATGACTGTTCATCGCGCCGAACTGCTC
>DATGGW010000391.1:0-2315 GCA_035308345.1 Ktedonobacteraceae bacterium
AATTTCTCGCTGTGGTTGCTCTTCTTCATTTTTATCGCGGGGTCGCAGCTGTGGGCGCGGAATAGCGGCGGTAAAACGGCGGAATCGAAGGCGTACTATACCGTTCCCATAACAGAGCGTATCGTTCTCACGCTGGTCTACTTTAGCCTGGCGGCTGTCCTCGTCCTGGGCATGACGATTACGCATACTATGATGTTCCCGCAGGGATAGTGGAGGGTCAGCGTGACGAAAAAGGGAACGCCAGCGATTCAAACCACCTCGAGATATACCCAGGTCAGCCGGGATCAGGTCAAAGAGAAGTTCAGGTATATGAAAGGATAGAAGCTTAGAGTAAACACATTGGTCAAAAGGTGGCAACCGCTATGAAGACTCTCTTCGGTACCCCGATCATTTGTCCGGTCTTGATTGGCCGCGCAACTGATCTAGCAACCCTCCACCTGCTCATTGATCAGGCGAAAGGCGGGAGAGGGTACATGGCCTTGATCAGCGGTGAGGCAGGAATTGGCAAATCGCGGCTGGTGACAGAGGCTAAAACCTATGCTGCTGCTCAAGGTTTTCTCCTCCTCCAGGGCAATTGCTTCCCAACCGATCTCTCCTATCCCTATGCTCCGCTCCTTGACCTCTTGCGGGCCGCTCCAGCCAGCCACTTCTTAGCAGCAGCAATCACCTCCGATTTGGCCCCATTTGTCCGTGAATTGCATCACTTGCTACCCGATGTCGTGTCCTTACCGTCCGATCTGGCACCACAGCCCATATCTGAATCTGATCCCGAACAGCAGAAACGCCGCCTCTTTACTGCGCTGGCGCAATTCTTTGCAGGTCAAGTCACCAAACAGCCAGTGCTGCTCGTCATCGAAGATATACATTGGAGTGATGATACCAGCCTGGAATTTCTCCATTCTCTTGCTCGGCGCTGTGCTGCCTCCTCATTGCTCGTCCTGTTGACGTACAGGAGTGACGAGGTTCAACCAGGTCTGAGCCATTTCCTGGCGCACCTGGACCGTGAACGCCTCGCCCAGGAATTCGCCCTCGCCCCCCTCACCCGCAGTGATGTGAGTGCCATGCTGCATGCAATCTTCGATCTTCGTCGCTCGGTGTTCATGGTGCCTCCCCTGGCGCAAGGCGAACTGCTGGATGCCATATACGCGCTTACTGAGGGCAATCCCTTTATCATCGAGGAACTGCTCAAATCGCTGATTGAGGCCGGAGACATTTTTGATGAACACGGTCGCTGGAAGCGAAAGGATATTCGCGAGTTGCACATCCCACGAAGCGTCCAGGATGCAGTCAGGCAGCGCACCGAGCATCTGAGTGAAGGAGCCAGACAGGTGCTAAACCTGGCAGCTGTGGCCGGACGGCACTTCGACTTTGCCCTCCTGCAAGAACTCACCCAACAAGACGAAGTGCAGCTCCTGCGGCTCATCAAGGAGTTGATCGCTGCCCAACTCGTCGTCGAGGAGTCGGACGAGCAGTTTGCTTTCCGGCACGCACTGACGCGGCAAGCCGTCTCCGCGAAACTCCTGGGACGTGAACGGAAGGCGTTGCATCGCACGATTGCGGAGACATTTGAACATCTCTATGCATCGACGCTCGAGGCGCACCTGGCAGATCTCGCCTCCCATTTTTCTGAAGCGGGAGTGTGGGAGAAAGCGCTGGATTATGGCCAACGTGCGGGCGAACAGGCGCAGGCGCTCTATGCACCGCAGGCCGCCACGCTCCACTACACGCGGGCGCTCGAAGCCGCACGTCATGTGTCTCTCACGCCTCCTGCAAGCTTATATCGTGCGCGTGGGCAGGCTTACGAAACCCTCGGAGACTTTGAGCTGGCGCGTGCTGATCTGGAGACCGCGCTTCAGCTGGCCAACGAAGCTTCCGATCGCCACAGGGAATGGCAGGCATTGCTCGACCTGGGCTTTCTGTGGGCCGGACGTGCTTACGCACAGACGGGAGACTATTACCAGCAGGCCCTGGCACTGGCCCGTACCATAGATGATCCGGCGACACTTGCCCACAGCCTCAACCGTCTGGGCAACTGGTACTTGAATGTCGAGCAACCCCATGAAGCGCTACGCTGCCATCAGGAAGCTCTTGCTACGTTTCAAGCGCTCTCCGATCGGCGCGGCAAGGCTTCGACACTGGACCTGCTGGGGATGGCGAGTTTACTGAGCGGCGACCTGTTGCAAAGCGCAGTGTATTATGAGCAAGCCATCGCGCTCTTGCGTGATTTGGACGAGCGCCAGCGTTTGCCTAATAGCCTGGCAACCCTGATGTTGTGTGGTGGCAATTATCAGACCGAGACACTCGTCCCGGCGGTG
>DATGGW010000392.1:0-3839 GCA_035308345.1 Ktedonobacteraceae bacterium
GCTGCGTGCAGTTCAACCCGTTGGGTCCAAAGCTGAAGACAAAGCGCTGCGCCAGGAAGGTGAAGAGGTTGTTAGCCGCCGCGGGGACGGGCGAAGAGCCTGCACTGGTGAAACTGGCATCGAGCTGCAAACGCGGCGGCGCAATGGCCAGCAGATTTGAGCAATAGTCACGAGTATTAGCGCTGTTCTGAGTACCTGCCTGCACCGGTAGCTGGTCGACACCCGCGCGATAGGCGTTCACCTTATTGATATTGATATTACCGTTGTCCAGCACCATTGGATCGCCAGCTGGTACCAGCGCGACCGGCTGCGCCTGGTCGGCTGCGGCCTGCAGCTCATCGAGCGGCAATGCCGTTGTCATTTGGCCCGGATTGGCCAGATCGGGCGCCATCCAGGGAGTGCAGCCGAGCGCGCCATCCAGGGCAATCGCCAGCAGGCGGTTATCACTGCCGTTCGTTTGCGCCTGCGCATTATCATTTTGCAGGGCTGTCGCATTGGCTAGAGTCATCTGCGCTGTTCGCCCATCCGGCATTACCAGGTAAGAGGACGTGACGTTATCGCTCTGATCCTGGTCAACCACCGAAAAATCGCGCACGGTAGGACAGGTCAGGCCATCCTTTGCTTTTCCTAACGGCGGTACAATCAACTTGCCTGCCTGGATCGCCTGGTTCGCGGCCTGGAAGAAGGCCGGGGCATTACAATATGACACCTGTCCGAAGATCGAACCTTGAAGGCCGTTGACACAATTTCCATCCTGCAAACTGTTGTGGTGACTCTGTAAGGTCAAATTATTGCCATTGAAGCCAAACCAGATAGCCACTACAGCATTGGCCGGGAATTGCGGCACAACCGGAGCCACTGCCGGCTGCGTCCCGTCGTCAATTACCAGCGGATCGTAGATAGAGATACGGTTGGTGGCCGGGTTGAACACTGCAGCCTGTACGAAAGCCGCCTGGCTGGCGTTGGACTCGTTACATGGCCCTTTGCCTGGGTCGGTCGCCCGCAGTCTATAGGGTGTGGCAAGGCCTTGCGCGGTCAAGGGATTAGCGGGTACGATCAAATTGCAATCACCATTGACCGCAGCAACAGCAGCAGCATGCGACTCCAGGCGCGGTAACAGAAAAACAGCAGCTCCAACAAGCGCCACTACCAATGAAACGACTACCCCAACAAGTATTAGCGGAGACAAACGCCTGCGTCTTCTCGGATTTGCTTCAAAGGGATTGCGTCGTGACTTGCGTAATTTTCGCATGATCTCTTAACTCCTCTAGTCGTATCGCATATAAGATAGCAGGAGCATAAGGATGCCCGGCTGGCCACATATGTGGAAGCGATACGACATGTATTCGATAAATCGGGACGGACTCGATAAATCGCATCCCTACAGGCGCGTCACACCCTGGAATCCTTCGTCTCCAACGCGCCTTTTACTCTCTATGGAGTGGCAATCACGGATCGTATCCGTGAAACGTTTTGAGTTTTTTTGAGACTCAATGAAAATACTTAATACGGTTGGGATATTACCACAGATAGATCAGTCTATTTGCATGAATGCTCTGTAAAGTGGCATGAAAGTACCGGGTAGTGGTTAAGATTTCTTTACCAGGTTTTCCAACCAATGGAACAGTCTATAGGGTATACTATAGAGAAACGAGTTGAATCGAGTTTCCAGGTATAGAAAGAATTAGATCAGAAAGGATGGGGTAGAGCATGCGAGCAATCATCAGCGTCGCCAATCGCGAGGGAATCGCCGCGCTGGGGCGTGAATTACAAGCCCGTAACGTGACTATTTTCTCAACCAGCGGCACAGCCAGCGTGCTACAGGAGGCGGGCATTGAGGCGGAAGCGGTCAGCGCGCTGACGGGCTTCCCGGAGATACTCGGCGGGCGTGTCAAGACCCTGCACCCGGCTATTTTCGGCGGCATCCTGGCGCGGCGGGACAGCGAGACACACATGCACGAGTTGCAGGATTACAATCTCGCGCCCATCGATATGGTAGTAGTTAACCTGTACCCATTTGTCGAGGCGGCGTCTCGCCAGGATGCAACCATGTACGAGGCGCTGGAGCAGATCGATATTGGCGGCGTCTCGCTGCTGCGGGCGGCAGCTAAAAACTTCCAGGATGTAATTGTGCTGGTGCGCCCGCAAGATTACGAGCCGGTGATGCAGGAATGGCGCGAAAAGGGCGAGGTAAGCCATGACACCCGGCGGCGTCTCGCTGCCCTGGCTTTCCAACACACCGCCAGCTATGATACCGCCATCGCCGATTACCTGCGCGCGCAAACCGCCGAACCGGAATATTTCCCCGAAGACCTGACGCTCTCCCTGCGGCGCATCCAGACGCTGCGCTACGGCGAAAATCCGCACCAGCAGGCCACATTTTATGGCTGGAATGAACCACAGGATGTGACGACCCAACCTACTATAGCCAGAGCAGAGGTTTTGCATGGGAAGGAATTATCCTTCAATAACCTGCTGGACCTGGATGCGGCACTCGCCTCGGCGCTGAGCTTCAGCGCACCCACAGTGGCTATCGTCAAGCATACCAATCCGTGCGGGCTGGCCTGCGACGACAACCTGGTAGAGGCATATAAAAAAGCGCATGCCGGGGATCCTATCTCGGCCTTTGGCGGTATAATTGGCTGCAACCGGCCCATCGACGCTGATACAGCCAGCGAGATCAACCAGTTGTTCTATGAAGCCATCATTGCCCCGGAATATACGCCCGAGAGCCTGTCCATCCTGCGCCAGAAAAAAAATATCCGCCTGCTGGCAACACATCATCAAGTCGAGTCTAATGGCCTGAACGGTGCGCGCAAAACACAGGGCAAACAATTGGACGCGCGCAGCATCAGCGGCGGGCTGCTTTTGCAAACGCCCGACACGCTGGGTGAGCAAGAGATCGCCTACCGGGTCGTGACCGAGCGCGAACCGACGCTAGATGAGGTCACAGACCTGATGTTCGCCTGGAAAGTGGTCAAGCATGTGAAATCGAATGCCATTGTGCTGGCACGTAAACTGGCCGTGCTGGGGGTAGGCGCCGGTCAGATGAATCGCCTGGCAAGTGTACAACTGGCGCTGGAGAAAGCGGCGGAACGCGCGCGCGGCTCCGTACTGGCCTCAGATGCCTTCTTCCCTTTCGCGGATGGAGTAGAGGCGGCGGCTAAGGGAGGCATTACGGCAATTATACAGCCGGGAGGGTCTATGCGTGACGAAGAGGCGATTCGCATGGCGAATCACTATGCTATCGCGATGGTCTTTACCGGTCAGAGACATTTCCGGCATTAAATGACGAGGGGCACATGACATGATGAAGGCACATGACATGACGAGGACGCGATAAATCGCGTCCCTACTTTTTGTCGTCCAGGGAGATCTCGTCTGAGAAGAAGCGAACCCACATCAGGCAGACGGCAAGGCCACCTACCAGAGCAAAGAAACCGATTGCGCCATCATATTCAACGCCAGCGGCGGCTTCCGCTTCAGTCCCCTGCAGTGGTTGGAAGTGATAGAACAAGATCAGGGATAGCCAGGCAATCGTCAAGGCAACGGTCAAACTGAGTTTGGTAGCTTCGGTGCTTGAGCGATAAAAAATATGATACAGCACGATGATGAGCAGGCCAAGCAGAATGACGGTGAACTTGAAGTTGAAGATAATACCTGCTCCAAAATCGATTACGAGCGTCGATCTGATAAAAATGAAGCTACACACCCACAGGACAGTCAGGATGATGCTCCCAATAATTTTACTCAATCCTCTACTCACGAAGTTCAGCTCCTTTCAAGAAAGGCATCCTAAAAATAAGATATGATAATCGAGTAAGCGTTCGAGGGCGACC
>DATGGW010000393.1:0-3559 GCA_035308345.1 Ktedonobacteraceae bacterium
GAGAGGGAACAAGCTCCGAGACAGCAGATAGCGGCGCGATACTCCCCGCCAATCGCTCGTCGGGATGAGAAATGCCGGCGAGATAGTGCAATATGCACTCGTCAATTCGCAGGGGATTGAGGGTGAGCGCATGACTGCTTCCAACCCCGATCAATCGCCAGCGCCTGAGTGGAGATGTGGGTGTGAGCGCGTCCCAGTGTGCATTCGGCAGAGCTGCCAACGCGAGGCTGAAGGTTGGATAGGGAGTGGTTGCATTCAGCAGGCGATTTTGAGCCGTGGCGCATAACGCGGAAAAGGTGCCATCTAAGTCCATGCCCGCGCACAACAGCAGCACGTCACGCTCAAATGGTGAGAGACCAAAGGCAGAGCAGAGTCTGGTTATGGCTGCTGGTGCCGGCATAGCGGATGCTGCCTCGTCCAGCGCCTGTTGCAGCGTATCCTGCCGCTTCTCTTCCACCGGTTCCCCACGAATACGAGCAACGTATTGTTCCAGGGAATTCCGCACGAGGGACAACGCCGCCGAAAGGTAGCGTTGATTCGTCTCATCCCAGTTGTTGGTTGGCGTGGTATTCACCGATTTATCACCTGTTATTCCTGCTACGGACTGGCCGTAACCGCTGTCGCGGCGCTGCGATTCTCAATCAAAACCATTGAGACCCGGTATGTGACTGATAGACGAGAACGTGTTTGTAGCGACGACCACAGCTTTGACATCTCTTCCAGGCTGAGAAACTCAGCGCTCATTCTGATCTGCTCCACCTGGTCGGTCAGAGCAGAGGCGAGTTGCGCTGTAAGCGCGGCATTGCTGCCCTTGCCCGATGAGAGAGATGCCAGGGCCGAACGCATGACTTTTTGCGTCAGCAAAGGCGTTTCATAAAGATACTGGATCGCGTAGCCCAGAAGAGCCTCGGCCTGCATCTCTCGCTCTCCATACGCCGTCAGTAAATAGTGCAGGTCGAGCGCCAGGGGCAGGGTATCCTGCTGTTCCTTCTGTGAAGTGAGTTGTGAAGTGAACATACTCCCGTGACGCAAGCCGGAATCCGGTGTCAGGCGGTACAGGTAGAGATTGAGCTGCGTACGCTCTTCCGCGCCGGTGGGAATGCGGTCTGGTGGCAGCGCAGTAATGGTTACGTCACCCAGACTCGCCGCGGCTGCCTGTGAAATCAGGGCATTCCCCAGCAGATGTTTCAACATGGCGGTCACGGATGCAATCGCCAGCGCACTGCTCATTTCCTCTCCTTTGCATACCAGACAGAACTTTCTATTGCTGTAGAAGGTTCACTGTAGAAGGTAGCTTTCTCAGGCTATCCTCACCTGAGCATTACTCTGCGTCAGCAAGCAGACAGGATTTGATGAAAGCCTGCAAACCCGGACCGCTCTGCACATAGACTTCCTGCCCGCTGGCGATATGCCGAATGAAACAGCGTTCGACCTGGGCCGCTTCGTCCACGGTAATGCGCAGAAGAAAGCTACCGTTCTGCGGGTAAATCTCCTCAGCAGTGTCGGTCCGTACGAGCCGCAAGCGGGTCGAGTTGGTCTGCGAGTCATGCCAGCATCTCATCATGATGGAGAACATACTTTTAGACATCAGGTACCGGTGTCAGCCAACTCAGGGCTACAAAGCACAAACAGATCATGTTGAGAGAATTACCTCCGTCCTGTCTTATCCAGCTTACTGATCTAACTTTACTAGAGGCAGTTCTGTTTTTGTTCTATTCTGGTTCTGTTTTTGTTCTTGAGTATCTGTGCTATAATGCGCTTGAAGGGGAACAACGGGTGCGCGCGCTGCAATCTGGCGCGTGCCGACCGGCTGACGAGTATTTGTAGTTCGTTTCGTGGAGTTCGTTTTGTAGTCCGTTTTGTAGTCCGTTTTGTAAGGAGTACCGCGCAGTGTCTCGATATCCTCGCAAAGATGTACCGCACAACAAGTCTCTGCAATTCGGTGCGCTTATCGTACTCTTTGTGACGCTGCTGGTATCGTGTGCCAGCCCTGCACCTTCCGGTGGGGGCTCACAAACGTCGTGTTCGACGACTACACCCTCCTCCGGTTTGAATGGGACGGCGTGTGAAAGCACCCTCACACCTGGAAGCACTCCGACGCCCGCCTGCGTGCCTGCATCCGCCGATGCGCATGTAGCCGTCGATCTCTCCGCGCCCCTCCTCACCAGCCAATTCTCGCCCGGTTTGACCCTGGTGGATAACTCCTTGACATATCCCTACAATGACAATGACCTTACCGCAATCAACAATGTAGAGGCGCTTATACACAAAGGGATCACGTACATCAGCACGCCTATCATGGCGTGGGGTGTGGACGACCCCTGGCCCGATCCCACCCAGTCCGAGCCGACCAACTGGGAAAGCCTCGATGCGCGAGTACGTCTCATCGTTCAAATGGGTGGCGTACCGGTGATCACGTTGAGCGAAGCTCCATGGTGGATGAAGGGAGTATTGGAGCCACAGGGTACCACCCATCTGATTACGCAAAGCGAAGAATGGCTGGATATTGCCTATTCAGCACGCATTCTGGACAATCAGATGGGCGCCTGGCTCAAACTGGTGCAGCGCGTGGCCGAGCGTTACATGGTTCCGCCGTTTAATGTGCGCTACTTTCAAGTCTGGAACGAACTCAAAGGCTATTACGATCCCATTACCAACGCCTATGACTATACGACAAGTCCCGGCAAACCGGACGGTCCCAACGCCCGGCATGGTTACACCTACATGTATAACCAGGTCTATAACACGCTCATGCAGGTCGCGAGTTCGTTGAACGTCTCGGCGGGCAGCGTCAAAGTGGGGGGTCCTTATGTAGTTATGGATACCTGGTCGTCTACCGAGCAGAGCAACCCTTCGAATATCACAAAGGCATACGGGACGTATGATCAGCGTTCGTTGGATGTCGTGCTGTACTGGCTCCAGCACAAAGTCGGCGCGGGCTTCATTACCCTGGACAGCAGCAGTAGCAACAAAGATAACGTCAATATCACCGACCCGTTTACCGCCGCCCAAAAATTTGCCGACGCCACGCAGTGGATCAGATCTCTCGACCCTTCTCAATTCCCAGGAGCGGCTTCGCTGCCCATCTGGTGGGCAGAGTGGTATGCGAAGCCATACACGAACGTTTCGGATGCGAACTACAACGACGCGGTCAAATCCTATGCCATGATAGAACTGGTCAAGGCGGGCAGCGCGGTCGCCTTATCATGGGGAGGCCTGGGCGATGGCCCACCCAACACCGGCCTCTGGACGAATACAACTGCGGGCGGAGGACAGCCATTGCCCTGGTACTTTTCCTATAAAGCGTTCAAGGACGACTTTTCCTCTGGCACGCGGATCTATGCTACAAACAGTTCCGCACCCAACCTGGTAGAGGCGCTGGCAGCCGCTACGAAGGTCATGCTGGTGAATAAAACGGCAAAAAGTGTCAGCGTGACGGTCGGTTGTGCCAGAGTGACGCTTAGCCCGTATCAGGTTCAGGTGATAGCACTCTAGTACAGCTCCCCTATGCGAAATTTTCTTCCGTCTTTTTCGTCTGTTCCCGCAGAATAATCGTCTT